>JBAXWR010000018.1:0-51956 GCA_037128295.1 Mariniphaga sp. | reverse complement strand
AGACGCCTTTCGTTCAAACCCTTCTGTACTGATATGGTCAGTTGCTAATGAATCAGTTAAATACAAAGAATATTTCAGTCAGTCGGCGGCCCTGCTCAAGTCAATTGATCCGACACGTCCGCGCAATTTCAGTCAGTTTTCCCCCGATGGGGATAACGGGGAACTTGAAATTGGCAATCATCACTACCCGGGTCCAAAAGGTCCCGAAAAATACGCCAATTCCAAACGCCCCATTATCTTCGATGAATACTGTCACCTCAATGCCTATAACCGCTTCGAATTGGTGACCGATCCTGGTATCCGCGATGCATGGGGTGTTGGATTTGAACGGATGTGGGAAAAGATGTATTTTGCAAAAGGGGTTTTGGGTGGTTCACTCTGGGCTGCAATCGATGATTCGTTTTTCCTTCCCGATGGCCGCGCCGTTGGTTATGGGACCTGGGGACCTGTAGATGGATGGCGCAGGCCGAAACCGGAATACTGGCATGTAAAAAAAGTGTACAATCCTATAAAAATCAGACAGGCAGGAAATCGCGATCCCATGTCAGGAACAATTCAATTGGAGATCGAAAACCGGATGCTTTTTACCGATTTGTCGGAGTGCAGGTTCAGTTGGAAAGCGGGCAAACAATCGGGCAGTTTTAAGGCCTCTGCCAAACCCGGTAAAACCATTGTAGTAACTCCTGCGATTCCTCCTACCGAAAAAATCCAGGTTGAAGTCACCGATCCAAGGGGAGTGGTTGTCGACCAATCCGAATTTACTGCAATCCCCGCGTTGGTGAAACCGGATGAAATAAGAAATGAAGCAATAACCCAAACAGAGGATCAGCTCACAATAAAAATTAGTAGTGGCACTGTTTCCATGATCCTTGATAAACCAAATGGTTTGCTGAAAGAGATTCAGTCGGACGGAAAAACGATGCTTTTGGGTGATGCGGAATTGATGGTTCTCCCATTAAATGGCGAAGGAAATGGTACACAGATGACAGGAGATACCGCCAAATTTCTCCCATTCACAGCAAGGTGCAAAAACAGGGTCGTTCAAAGGATGGAGCAATCTGTTGTTGGACAGGAGTTTATTCTTAAGATTTTTGAAACGACCGATGAAGCGAAAGGCTATACTGAATACCGTTTACTAAACAGGCAATTAAACATCAGTTACAATTTTGAAATCCAAAAGAATATCAATCCGCGACAGGTTGGGTTGGTCTTTCGGGTGCCCGGTGGCTTTCAGCAGTTGGAATGGGAGCGGACCGGCCAGTGGAATTACTATCCTGAGGATCATATCGGTCGTTTAAAAGGCAGTGCGACAGCCCAAAACAGCAATCCCTATTCTGGTCCGGCAGGTCCCTCCTCAAAACCGCAACAGGAATGGGCAAACGACCAGAACGACTTGGGGACCAACGATTTCCGGTCCACAAAAATGAATATTGCAAAAACCTCACTTTCAGATGGCTCAAATAAAGTCCGCATCCTTTCGGATGGCACACAAAGCATCCGATGCTGGAAGGAAAACGGTGGGATCAGTCTTTTGGTTGCAGCATACAGCAATATGGGGGCTGAACGGTTTTTCAGGAGCCATGCAGAATTGACCGATCGCCCGTTAAAACCGGGGGATTTTGTATCTGGAACTGTAAAATTGAACTTTGCGAAAATGATGTGGAAGGGAAATCTTTTGTAAAAATTGAGGAATCAGGGGGTTACATGATTTTATTGTGAAATGGTTTGGGTGTAAAGGCACTCGCGAAGCCTTATTTAGGGTAAGCAACTTTTATTCTGAAATAGTGGTATTACCGGGCAAACTAAAAAAGACAAGTTTTTGGCGCAGTTTATTAAAATCATAACACTTTAATAGATACGTTTGCGAAGGTTTCTTTTTTTTTGTTGACGTTATTAAAAGGATTTTTCCTTATATTTGAAGTAAAATTAATTTATAGTTTTATGGAACCACTATTAAAACAACCATTAACTTCGCTACAATTGGAGTTATTAAAAATATTTTCGAGAGATATTGATGAAGTTGATTTATTGGAACTTAAGAAATTTCTGATTCAATATTTTGGTCAAAAAGCAATGGATTTGGCAGATAAAGTTTGGGAACAAAATAATTGGGATGAAAAAGATGAAATCCAATTTTTGAATGAACATAATAGAACGCCATATAAACGCAAGAAACCGTGAGAATAGTTTTAGATACAAACATTTTGTGGGTTTCAATTATATAACAAAATATTATCGTTGGGAATTGATTGAACAAGATTATGATGATAATAAATTTGCTGATTGCGCAATTGCCTGTAATGCACATTATTTGGCTACTAATGATAAGCATTTCAATATTTTAAAACGTATTACATTTCCAAAAGTGAATGTGATCAGTGTTGATGAGTTTAAATAGGTTATAGATGCAATAATTTGAATATTAGGCATATACAGTACTGATTAGTGTTCATAGTTTTTTTTTGCGGATTCCCAAACTTGAAACTTTATGCAAGAAAAGGGCACTGCTAAGACCAAGCAAATAAAATCGATAACCTGAATACCCTTCAAACAATTCCATTTCTTTTGTAAAAATTCAGGAATCAGTGGGTTACATCAATTTTTCCTTGAATGGCATGTGTGCGAAGGCACTCACAAAGCATGATTGGATCCGGCAACTTTGGTTCTGATATCACAGAAAATATCTGGCGATTCCAGGAAAACATGTTTTATGGAACAATGTAACATCAAGACAGACTGGTAGATAAGGCAATCTCGTATTAGGTTCATTTAACTGAAAAAAATTTATTGAAATTCCAAGTTTTTTTACAATTTGTAAGGAATAAATCTTATATTGCCAAAAAATAAACAATTGTGGTTGCCGTGGTTAGCGAACCAGTTTTGGAAGTCTTATGCGGATCTACCGTGGGTTTAGACAGTTGTACGTAATGTAAAATGATGATAAAATAATTAAAATAAAAAAAAATTATGAAATTACCAGAACCACAATCACAAACATATTCAACTCTGTTAAGTGAAATTGAGAATGGACAAGTTAAAATACCTCAATTTCAAAGAGAATTTGTTTGGGATATAGCAAAATCAGTAAATCTATTAGATAGCATAATAAAAGGTTATCCGATTGGAACTTTTATTTTTTGGAGAACTAACGAAAGATTGAGAGCTGTTAGAGATGTTGGAAATTTTAAACTTCCAGAACCAAAAGACGGTGAGTTCATAAATTATGTGCTTGACGGGCAACAAAGAATGACAAGTCTTTTTGCAAGTTTAAAAGGATTAGAAATTCACCGTGAAAGTGGAAAAATAGATAATTATGCTGATGTTTACGTTGATTTACAAGCGAATGACGATGAGCAAATAGTTATAATGGACGTTTCTGATAAAGATAAAAGTTCAATTATTCGTATTACAGACCTACTTTCTGGTGGATTAAAAATGCTTGCTAAATTTGATGAAAAATATCATGAAAAATTGGATTTATATAAAAATACAATTCAATCATATAATTTCCCCATTATTCTATTAAAAGATGCCCCGATTGATATTGCAACAGAAGTATTTACCCGAATAAATGTTGGCGGTAAAGCTCTATCTGTATTTGAAATTATGATAGCAAAAACATATGATGCTATTCGTGAATTTGACCTCGCAGAGCAATATAAAAATCTGATTAAAGAACTTATTCCACATAATTACGAAACTTTGTCTGATGCAACTGTATTACAAACTGTTTCGATGATATTGGAAAAAGAATGTTCAAGAAAGCAGATTTTAAAATTAGATAAGCAAAGGTTTATAAATGTTTGGCCAGATGTTATTTCTGCAATAAAAAGTACTATTGAATATTTCAAATTTACATACCGTATACCTGTTTCTCAATTATTGCCTTACAACGCATTAATAATTCCATTTTCTTACTTTTTTTATCACCATAAAAATATTCCTACAGGCGATAAACAAAAATACTTACAAGATTTCTTTTGGCGTTGTGCGATTTCAGCAAGATATTCGTCAAGCCTTGAAAGCAAACTTTCCCATGATATTAAAAAAATTGATGATATATTACAAAGTAAATTACCATCTTATGAGTGGGCAGTAGATACAAGTGCAGATTTTATTAAAAATAACGGTTGGTTTAGTTCAGGTAGAAGTTTTATTAAAGGGATTTTATGTCTGTACGCTTATCAACAACCTAAATCATTCAATACTAATGCGTTGGTAAATATTAGTAATTATTGGCTTAAGCAAGCAAATAGTAAAAATTATCATCATTTTTTCCCAAGAGCTTTTTTAGCTAAAATGCTTAATCTTGACAAAAATCACGGATATATAAATCACATTTTAAATATAACAATAGTTGATGATTTCCTTAATAAAAGGGAGATTGGAGCTAAATCGCCATCGAGATATATGTCAGATTTTTCTACCAAAAATTCCGAACTATCTGAAACAATGAAAAGTCATCTAATTAATGACCTTGAAAGTTATGGAGTATGGACTGATAATTATGAGCAGTTCTATAACGAAAGAGCAATCGAAGTTAGTAAAGAATTACAAAGACGAATAATTATTGCAAATATTGACCAAAGTCAAAAAGCTGTTTTAGATGATAGCCTGGAAATTATTGATGATGAAATAACTATTGACGAATAGAATGATAAATACACACAATCGAGTAGACTGCCGATAGGCAACGATAGGCAAATGCCTATCTGAGAGCCTTTCACGCCACTGTATCCCGTAGCTAAGGGAAGTCTCTTATACAATGGTTCATTAAATACTTCTTTGGCACTGTTCAGTTTAATACAAGGCCTGCCAGTCGCTAATGCTTCAGAGCATTAGCTCAATGTATAAGAGCCTGTCCCTGCCTGCCCCGAAAGTCTTGGGGCATTGGAAGGCTTACACCCTCTGGAAAAATATACTCGCCCATCAGTTCTTTTTGTCCCAAAAATTTGTATTTTCGCAGTTTTTCAAGAGCTTACGATGAGAGTGCGATGCTTATGCAAGGCGCACACAGCGGGTCATAAAACATGTCGGTTTTATTGGGTTTGCAGCGGTTCATCCCGCATTGTGTTTTGTAACGTGTGATACAGACGCACACCGCATTCCGGCACGATTTTATACCCGCGAACGTTGAGGGTTATTAAAAATGATACAAGCAATTGATGAGAAAGCAAAGCGAAATATTGTCTGAAATAAACGAGATATCTACACAAGAAAACTTTCTTGATGTTTTGTTTATCCTTTGCCATAAGAATTTAAATTGTTATTCAGATGAATTGGCAACAAGAGATTTAAAAAAAGTTTTGAATGAAAACGAAATAACTTTTTTATTCGGTCTTTGGTTAAAAAACTTGAATATACGTAAATCTAATAGCATTAGTAAAGAGGATAGTGCGAAAATATTACATACTTTAATGGACGAATTTCATATAAGTTTCCTTCCATCATTTAATCCTAATGCTGATTTATCTTACTATAAAAACACCGTTAACAACCCTGAAATAATAAAGGAAACAATATTTTATGCAGGAACTGGTGCATATGATTATCAGTATTGTAATTTCTTGATTTCTAAATATCAATATGATAAGAATTGGCTTTATCAAAAGAAAAAAATAAAATTAAATGATGCGATAAACTTGTTTAATTATATAAAAACAATAATCGGATATAAACTAAACTTGAAAAAGTTTAATGATTTGTCCGAGTTGTATAGTTTTGATATTAATAACTATGTATTTAAAAGACATCCCTCATTTTTGACTATTTTGGATTTACTATCTTTCAAAAGGACAGACTGTTTAAATCAGGATTTCAATAATGTTGGTGATTTAAACGAATTTAAGTTTAAACCAATTCTTAAAACTGAAAATAAATATTTTATTCCCTTACCATATTTGGTTTCAGAAGCAATATATGAAAGTCCGTTTTATTGGATGTTGGAAGATACAGAATATAAAAATATAGCATTAAAAAACAGGGGGGAAGCTGCAGAACAAATCGTTAAAGAAATTCTGATTAAAAAAATTGATAAAGACTGTGTTTTTAAAGGTGTAAATATAAAAATCAGTAAAGAAAAAACCTTGTCCGATATTGATATTTGTGTCAAACATAAAAGTAAAATGCTTGTTTTTCAAGTGAAGTCTAAAAGATTAACACAACTTTCAAAAAAAGGGAATTTAGAACAATTTCAAATAGACTTCAAACAATCAGTTACTGATGCTTATCAACAAACTGTAATAGCTGAGAATGCTATTCGGGCAAAGAAATATTTATTAATTGAAAAAGAAACAAATAAATCGATTGATTATAAAGATATTGACGAAGTTTTTTCGATTTGTGTAATTCTTGATAATTACGCATCAATTACAACTCATACGCGTATGTTTTTTTATGAAGCAAATCACGAAATGCCCATAACGATTAGTATTTTTGATTTAGAAGTTATAATTAATTATGTATCTGACTTTGATATGCTATTTGATTATTTTAAAAAAAGAACGATACATTCAAAATATTTTGTTGCCGATAATGAATTATGCTATTTCTCAAATTACTTAAAAATTGGGTTAAACAAAAATCCATCGTACGATATAAGTGCCTTAGATCCGGATTTTGCACAATATTTTGACAGTGATTTTTATTTGCCACTAATGAAAAGATATCAAAGTAATGTTGAGATATTGATAAAAGACATTGGTAGAAATGACTATTGTTTTTGTGGTAGCGGCAAGAAATTTAAAAATTGTTGTAATAATGGATAAATAAATGAAAATAGAACCCTTATTCGAGTAGACGTCCGATAGGCAAAAACCTATCAGCGAGCCTCTCACACTACAGCGGTTCATTTTATACTTCTTTGGCACTGTTCCGCTTATAAAAAGGCTTGCCAATTGCGAATGCTTCTGAACATTGCCTCAGTGTCTAAGAGCCTGTCCTTGCCAACTCCGAAAGTCAGGGGGCAACGGGAGAACAAGTTAAAATTATGGATTATCATTAAGAATTGTTTGATTATGCAAACTTTAGCAAACATACACCCCGGAGAAATTCTTTTGGAAGAATTTTTAAAACCAATGAATATAACCGCAACCAGATTGTCAAAGGATATTGGAATCCCTCAAACCAGAACTTCCTCCATACTAAAAGGAGAAAGAGCAATAACAGCGGATACTGCGCTGAGACTTAGTCTATATTTTGGGACTTCACCTAAATTCTGGTTGGGATTGCAAGACGATTATGATTTGGAGGAAGCTTTAAATAATAAAAGGGCTGAACTTAGTAAGATTAAGAAAAAAGAAGATTAGGCCGCCTGATAGCAACGACCCGCAAACCGGGTTAAGCTGTACGTCAAAAAAGAAAGCAATAGAATCAGGTTTTTGTTGATGGTCTTTATAAAACTTATGAAATCTTGCGGCGCATTGATCGTTAACTCTCCCAACAACTTTCTGATTGCGCCGCCGATGTGTGGGTTAATCCTATATTCTACAATACTTTAACTCCTACGGAGTATATGAAAGTGCACAGATTCTATTTCTGAGTTCCAAAGCTTGATCTACTTTGGATTCGTTTCAATATCCTACTACGGTCGCTTCCCTGACGGGGAAAAACCTGAATAACCCTGGGTAAGCGGTCCCGAACAAAAGTCGTGTCAAAGCTCAAAAGACCCTTGGACCGCGCCACCCAGGGTAACGACACAGCAGCCAAACCGTCCGCGATCGGATGTTAGGAAAAGTGTAAAGATCCCTTCGGACGGGGGATGAAAAACCTCTTGAAAGTTGGTGGCGCAATCCAGAACAATGTTTTGGCACGGTGCTTCTGAGTTTGGGATTGCTTTGGAGTGCACATAATTACCTTTCAAATTTAGATTGTGCAGCACTCCGCGCAATGACAGGTCCAGAGGGTGAAAGTGCTGTTATGTTGTTTGGCATCTTCATACAACTTTTAAAACTTTGTGGCGCAATCCTGCAACCAAATTAGGAATACAGCGAAAAATCGTGGCACCAATGATCCAATTAATCTTCAGGAAGTGATGTGCAATTGTCATCCTTGACCAGCTTTTAAGAAGAGATTTTTGTAAATTTGTAATTCAGGAATATGTCAGGCCAATAGTAGAAATTTTGACATATTGAACTGTAGGATAAACGATGAAACTGACGTTTGTAAAGCAGATTCTTTGGACAGAAAAAATTTTAAACGAAAAATACAGACTAGAACATGGAAAACGAAAATTCAATTAAGCTTTTTGAAAGCAAGAAAGTTCGTACTCATTGGGATTCCAAAGAAGAGCAATGGTATTTTTCACTGGTTGATATTGTTGCTGCACTTACTGATTCGGCAAATGCCACCGATTATTTGAAAAAGATCAGGAAGCGTGATGACGAATTAAACAACTACATAGGGACAAACTGTCCCCAGGTAGAGATGCAAACAGAGTCTGGAGTGAAGAGAAAAACCCTCGCAGGAACCTCACAGCATGTATTTCGTTTAATCCAGTCAATCCCATCACCTAAAGCGGAGCCTTTCAAGCAATGGTTGGCAAAAGTTGGTTATGAACGTATGAAAGAAATAAGTGATCCTGAGCAAAGTATGGAAAGGGCAAGGGAGAACTGGCAGATGTTGGGTAGAAGCGAAAAGTGGATTCAACAACGCATGACAGGTCAGGAAACCCGAAATAAGTTGACCGATTATTGGCAGGAAAGTGGTGTTGAAAAGCCGGATGAATTTGCCTATCTCACAAATATTATCCACCAGGAATGGACAGGCTTATCTGTGAAGGGTCACAAAAATTTGAAAGGCTTGAAAACCCAAAATCTCCGCGACCATATGTCGGAGGCTGAATTGATTTTTACTGCACTTGCCGAACTCTCTACCAGGCAGATAGCAGAAACAGACGAAGCAAAAGGTGTGACCGAAAATGCAAAGGCCGGAAAGAAAGGTGGGAAAATAGCCAAAGATGCCCGATTGGCTCTCGAACATAAAACAGGAAAGAAAGTGGTGACAGGCGATAACTTTTTACCACCATCCAAGGAGCATAAAAGATTGAAATAGAATTTAAATCTCGATAGGTTATTCATTAAGCTGCCAACAAATCTTCTCCCAATCTTTTTGAAACTTTGTGGCGCAATCCATGATTTTAATTGTTGTTTCAGTTTGATTCCACCCCCAGCCCTAAACGGAGCGTACTAAATATTGATTATCAATATGATGCAAAATATATTATATTGATTGATTTACTTTTGGTTGTAAATACAGCCCGATCAAACCAGTCTATTCAAAATTTTGAAAACGTATTAGAATCCTTCTCCGGTCAATTCCCTGTAGGGGATAAATATTTGTAGCCCTGGGTAAGCGGTCCAGAGCTAAAGCCCTGTCAATTCACAAAAGTAAGGTGGACCGCGCCACCCAGGGTATAGAAGCAACAGCCAAACCGTCCGCGATCGGATGTTAGGAAAAGTGCAAAGCTCCATACGGACGGGGGATGGAAAACCTCTTGAAAGTTGGTGGCGCAATCCAGAACAATGTTTTTGGCAAAGTGCTTCTGAGTTTGGGTTTGCTTTGGAGTGCAAATAATTATCTTTCAAATTTGGATTGTGCCGCACTCCGCGCAATGACAGGTTCTGAGGGTGAAAGTGCTGTTACGTTGTTTGGAATCTTCATGCAACTTTTGAAACGTTGTGGCACAATCCACAATTTTTGAAGATCTTTCTTATGAAACAGTCAAGGCGAACCATTCATCAAAATATTAAATGGTAAGCACTTATTGGTTAGGACGATCTCCCTCCTGAAATTGTCATTGCCAATCAAGCTACTGTATATTAAATGGTTAGCAGAATTATAATATTTGGTGTCTTGTCCCGAAAGTTTACGGATCGGGAGGCAATCCCAAGTTTGAAGCACCATCCAGAACAATGTTTTTGGCACAGTGCTTCTTAGTTTGGGATTGCTTTGTCGTGCACATAATTATCTTTCAAATTTAAATTGTACCGCACTCCGCGCAATGACAGGATCTGAGGGTGAAAATGCTGAAATATTGTTAGTAGTCTTCATGCAACTTTTGAAACCCAACCTTAAGAAGAGATATAAAAACAAACTTATTTTTCGTATTTTTAAGCCATGGATAATTGGGAAGAAATAGCAGTCAATTTATTGAATAAAAGTCTAAATGCAGTTCCTCAAGAACTGAATGAAATTGATTGGAAATGTGCCTTGTCAACCAAGTCAGATCGCCTTGCTCAGCACATTTCCGCTTTTGCCAATTATCCAGGGGGTGGATTTCTCGCAATTGGGATAGACAACAATGGCCAAGCAAGTCCACTAAGTAAGTCTGAAATGGATGAAATTGTTCAAAAGTTGGGTAATATTGCCAGAAATAACCTGGCTCAACCTGTCCGTATTGAACATTCCGTTATCAGTTACAACAATCAGCCTGTTTTATTTATTCATATACCCGAACAATCGAATAAACCTGTACACTTGAGAGGGTCAAATATTTTTGATAGTTACACGCGTAGTGCCGGCCAAACAGTAAAACTTTCGCGACACGAAACCACTCAATTGATCGCCATTTCTTCTGGTTACGAGTTTGAAGCCCAAATTGCCATGTCAAATGTAAATAACGATGAAATTATTAAGCAAATTGATTACGATAGTTACTTTACTTTACAGGAAAAGCGACTTCCGGAAACAAAAAACAATATCATTCTAGCTCTTGCGGATGACAATTTAGTACATAATGCAAATACAACCTGGGACATTCTTAACCTTGGAGCCATACTATTTGCGAAAAACTTAAATACATTCAAACATTTGAGCCGTAAAGCAGTAAGGGTTATTGTGTATGAGGGTATAAGCAGGATCAAGGCTTTTAAGGAACAAGAAAGTTCAAAAGGCTATGCTTCCGGGTTTGCAGGATTGATAAGCTACATAATGGATCAATTAAATCCAAATGAAATTATTGAAACTGCTTTACGCAAAAATGTAAAGGTATATCCCGAAATCGCAATTCGCGAGTTTGTGGCTAATGCACTAATACATCAAAACTTTATGGTTTCTGGAACTGGAGTTTTGATTGAAATTTTTGCCGACAGAATTGAAATTACAAATCCTGGTGTACCATTGGTGGATACCAACCGCTTTATCGATACTGCGCCAAAATCAAGAAATGAGAGTTTAGCTTCATTAATGAGACGGTTAAACATTTGTGAAGAACGCGGTAGTGGAATTGACAGAGCCATTGATGCAATAGAATTATTTCAACTGCCAGCTCCAAAATTTATACGGGGTGAAGATTATACCCGTGTTATCCTTTATGCCCCGGTTCTTCTTACCCGAATGAACAATGAGGACAGGATACGGGCCTGCTATCAACACACATGTTTACACTATGTTAATAATCAGTCTGTAAACAATCAATCAGTCCGTAAACGGTTCAACATTGCTATTAACAATGTTTCCTTCGCTTCAAAGATAATTGCTGACACAATAGAATCAGGTTTAATTAAATCGTCGCACCCTGATAATGGTTCAAAGAAGTTTGCTTCTTATATTCCATTCTGGGCCTGAATCTTTATTCATTCAAAGACAACTTTTAAGTACAAAGATTGCGCATATATCAGGTATTCAACATGTTCTTATTTCATTTGAAAATCACGGCATGATTTATAAGTGGATCTTTTGGGTATCGCCAGTATAATAATTTAAAGGGTGTTACTTTTGTTTTATAAAAATCGTTTCTAAATTTCTTTAAACTTTGTGGCGCACTCCGCAATTTTGGAATCTCTTCCTTTTGGAATAGTGATGGCGAACCAATCATCAAAATATTAAATGGTTAGCACTTTATTGGTTAGGACGGTCTCCCTCATGAAACTGCCGTTGCGAATTAAGCTACTCTATATTAAATGGTTAGCAGTTTTACAGTGCTTAATTAAGCAATCCCATGTTTGAAGCACTTTCAAAACAATATTTATGGTACAGTGCTTCTGAGTTTGGGATTGCTTTGGAGTGCACATAATTACCTTTCAAATTTAGATTGTGCAGCACTCCGCGCAATGACAGGTCCAGAGGGTGAAAGTGCTGTTATGTTGTTTGGCATCTTCATACAACTTTTAAAACTTTGTGGCGCAATCCTGCAACCAAATTAGGAATACAGCGAAAAATCGTGGCACCAATGATCCAATTAATCTTCAGGAAGTGATGTGCAATTGTCATCCTTGACCAGCTTTTAAGAAGAGATTTTTGTAAATTTGTAATTCAGGAATATGTCAGGCCAATAGTAGAAATTTTGACATATTGAACTGTAGGATAAACGATGAAACTGACGTTTGTAAAGCAGATTCTTTGGACAGAAAAAATTTTAAACGAAAAATACAGACTAGAACATGGAAAACGAAAATTCAATTAAGCTTTTTGAAAGCAAGAAAGTTCGTACTCATTGGGATTCCAAAGAAGAGCAATGGTATTTTTCACTGGTTGATATTGTTGCTGCACTTACTGATTCGGCAAATGCCACCGATTATTTGAAAAAGATCAGGAAGCGTGATGACGAATTAAACAACTACATAGGGACAAACTGTCCCCAGGTAGAGATGCAAACAGAGTCTGGAGTGAAGAGAAAAACCCTCGCAGGAACCTCACAGCATGTATTTCGTTTAATCCAGTCAATCCCATCACCTAAAGCGGAGCCTTTCAAGCAATGGTTGGCAAAAGTTGGTTATGAACGTATGAAAGAAATAAGTGATCCTGAGCAAAGTATGGAAAGGGCAAGGGAGAACTGGCAGATGTTGGGTAGAAGCGAAAAGTGGATTCAACAACGCATGACAGGTCAGGAAACCCGAAATAAGTTGACCGATTATTGGCAGGAAAGTGGTGTTGAAAAGCCGGATGAATTTGCCTATCTCACAAATATTATCCACCAGGAATGGACAGGCTTATCTGTGAAGGGTCACAAAAATTTGAAAGGCTTGAAAACCCAAAATCTCCGCGACCATATGTCGGAGGCTGAATTGATTTTTACTGCACTTGCCGAACTCTCTACCAGGCAGATAGCAGAAACAGACGAAGCAAAAGGTGTGACCGAAAATGCAAAGGCCGGAAAGAAAGGTGGGAAAATAGCCAAAGATGCCCGATTGGCTCTCGAACATAAAACAGGAAAGAAAGTGGTGACAGGCGATAACTTTTTACCACCATCCAAGGAGCATAAAAGATTGAAATAGAATTTAAATCTCGATAGGTTATTCATTAAGCTGCCAACAAATCTTCTCCCAATCTTTTTGAAACTTTGTGGCGCAATCCATGATTTTAATTGTTGTTTCAGTTTGATTCCACCCCCAGCCCTAAACGGAGCGTACTAAATATTGATTATCAATATGATGCAAAATATATTATATTGATTGATTTACTTTTGGTTGTAAATACAGCCCGATCAAACCAGTCTATTCAAAATTTTGAAAACGTATTAGAATCCTTCTCCGGTCAATTCCCTGTAGGGGATAAATATTTGTAGCCCTGGGTAAGCGGTCCAGAGCTAAAGCCCTGTCAATTCACAAAAGTAAGGTGGACCGCGCCACCCAGGGTATAGAAGCAACAGCCAAACCGTCCGCGATCGGATGTTAGGAAAAATGTATAGCTCCATTCGGAAGGGGGATGAAAAACCTCTTGAAAGTTGGTGGCGCAATCCAGAACAATGTTTTGGCACAGTGCTTCTTAGTTTTGGATTGCTTTGGAGTGCGCATAATTCCCTTTCAAATTTAGATTGTGCCGCACTCCGCGCAATGACAGGTCCTGAGGGTGAAAGTGCTGTTATGTTGTTTGGAATCTTCATCCAACTTTTGAAACTTTGTGGCGCAATCCATGATTTTAATTGTTCACCAAAGGCGTTGCCATTGGTTGGGTTGTATTCGGCTTTGGTTACGCTGATATCCGATTCAGCCGGTTGATCGTGCTGGGATTGTGATTGTGCAAGATAAAATTGTAGGCTCTTAATAAGTTAGGAAGATCTCTCACCATGAACTGTTGTTGTTACCCCAGTGCATAAGAGACTTACACCCATTGGAAAATACACTCGCCGTTCAGTTCTCTAAGTCCCGAAAAATTGTATTTTCGCAGGTTTTCAAGAGCTTACAGCGGGTGCGTGCTGCTTATGCCGGGAGCATACAGAAACAAGGGCAAAAACCGATTGCGGAGAATAAACGGCATTTTATACGCAATTTGTGCGGAGATAATTTTGTAGTGCGGAGAATAAATAGTAATTTAGACGCATAATTAGCGGAGAAAAGGAATATGTATTTATACAACAATCAAAATTGGCCAATCTTTAAATGGAATAGTGAGAAACTTTTACCGTTGCTATCTTATGTAAGAAATAGACAGGGAAAATTAATTGGTAAAATGGGGGCATTGGGATTTGAACTTCGCAATGAAGCAAATCTTGAAATTTTAACCCAGGAGATCATAAAATCAACTGAAATAGAGGGTGAATTTCTTGACAGAGAACAAGTAAGGTCATCAATTGCGAGAAGATTAGGATTAGAAATATCAGGAATGGTTTATTCTGAACGGAATGTTGATGGAATAGTTGATTTGATGATTGACGCAACCAAAAACTTTGACAAAGAACTAAATAAGGAAAGACTATTTTCCTGGCATGTTGCACTTTTTCCAACTGGTCGAAGTGGAATGTACAAAATTATTGCAGGAAACTGGCGTGACGATTCAACCGGACCAATGCAAGTTGTGTCTGGTGCTTTGGGAAAGGAAAAAGTTCACTATCAAGCACCCCCTGCGGCTCAACTTGAAAATGAGATGCGGATCTTCTTCGATTGGTTTAATTTGGAACAAAATACGGATTTGGTACTAAAATCGGCAATTGCACATTTATGGTTTGTGACGCTTCACCCTTTTGAAGATGGAATCGGCAGAATATCTAGAGCTCTAAGTGACATTTTATTAGCTCGTTCTGATGAACAATCGTACAGATTTTATAGTATGTCCACACAAATCCGCAAAGAACGAAATTCCTATTATGACATATTGGAAAACACTCAAAAAAGTGGTTTAGACATTACGAATTGGCTTGAATGGTTTTTGAATTGTTTATTACATTCCATTGAGAATTCTGAAAAACTACTTGAGAAAATAATTTTTAAACATCTGTTCTGGATAAAACACACAAGAGTTAATCTAAATGACAGACAAAGAAAAATCTTAAATATGCTAATGGACGATTTTGATGGTGTACTAAATACAACAAAATGGGCAAAGATTGGGAAATGCTCTCAAGATACAGCTTTGCGGGATATTCAAGATTTAATTGAAAAAGGAATTTTGGTAAAAAGTGATCAAGGAGGTCGAAGTACAAATTACGAACTGAAATAAATGAACGGTAATATGAATAAAAATACATTTTTATTGGTCGTCATCAATTTTATAGTCATCATGTCTGTAAATCAGCTGAATGCGCAGGATTTAACAGGTGACGAATTAAAATCAATGGAGAAGTATGGCGGAATTAAAGGAGATAACGGAATAATAGCTCCTGAATTAAGACTGTCAGTCGGGCAGATGAAATGGTGGCAGGATGCAAAATTTGGAATGTTTATCCATTGGGGATTATACGCCATTGAGGGAAAAGGTGAATGGGCTATGTTTAACAATAAAATTCCGGCAGAGGAATACGCCAAACTTGCCGATCAATTTAATCCGCAGCACTTTGATGCAAATATTTGGGCAAAGGTCGCTAAGGATGCTGGCATGAAATATATGGTATTAACGGCACGCCACCACGATGGTTTTGCGCTTTGGAATAGTCCTTCGAGTTATTCTCATTTCAATAGTTTTGAAACGGCTGCTCATCGTGATTTTGTGAAAGAATATTCCGATGCCTGCCGTAAAGCCGGGCTTGCAGTTGGCATTTACTATTCGCCCATGGATTGGCGTTTCCCCGGTTATTTCAAACCACAAGAATTGGTCGAAAACGCCGGATTGATGAAAAAGCAAGCATATGGACAAGTTGAAGAATTAATGAAGAATTATGGGAAGATTGATATCCTTTGGTACGACGGAGGATGGCTTGCGCATAAGGGTAAAGATGCCGATGCTGCCTGGTTCTGGAAACCGGTTGAATTAAATAAAATGGTTCGAAGCTACCAGCCCAATGTGGTAATTAGTCCACGGTCGGGATGGGAAGGCGATTTTCAATGTAAGGAAGGAGGTGGACAAATAAATGGGCCAATCATCAATACACCTTGGGAAAAATGTTTAAACCTTAACCAAACCAGTTGGGGGTATAATCCCAAACAAAACCTGATGTCTTTAAAAGATATTATCGTGATGCTTGTCAATACCGTTGACCGTGGTGGCAACATGTTATTGAATGTTGGCCCGGATGCACAGGGTATCATCCCGGAAACACATATTGCCCGCCTTAAAGAAGTTGGGGATTGGTTACAAAAATATGGCAAAAGTATTTACGGTACCCGACCGGGACCGTTAGAGCCTAAAGATGATCTATATGGTTCTGTTCAAAAAGACAATTTGATCTATATTCATCTATTAACCGTTAACGACACACTGCAACTTCCACCTTTAACAAGGAAGATCATTTCATGCAAACAAATGCATGGTTCATCATTAAAATTTACACAGAATATAAACGGCATTACTATTTTACTGGACAAACTACAACCTGATCCCAATGTAAGTACCCTGGTTCTTGAAACTAAATAGAGCGATTGATATTGTGATGAATTCGGTAAAGTTTGAAAAAAAGCAACTGTGCCCAATAACGGTTCATAAAACATGTATGAATTAAAATTTGCTCTCAGGAATTTATTAAATAGACCATTTTTAAATCTTATCAAAATTGTAGGATTAAGCCTGGCATTGTGTGGAATATTGATGATTGTCTTGTTCCTAAAAAATGAATTGACTTATGACGGTTTTCACAAAAAATCGGATAGAATATATCGGCTGACAATTACTGATCCAGACTTCTTAGATGGAAAACATTTTGCGAGTGTACCAAATCCTGATTATATTCCCAAAATGGCTGCATATTTTCCTGAAATAGAAAATTATGTAAGATTGATTCCAATAAAGGGTGGTGTAGTAAAGCTGAATGAAAATTTCGTTAAGGTCAATCAGGCTTTTCAATGTGACAGTACCTTCTTTGGTGTATTTGATGCTAAGCTATTGGTTGGCAATCCTGTCAATATTTTGGATAATCCAGGATCAATGGTTGTTTCTGAAAGTTTTGCAAAAAAAGTATTCGGAAACCATAATCCGGTAGGTCAGGTATTGACCTTGCCGGATGGACAATATTATGGCAAGAGCATAGATTTTACCATAAAGGGCATTATGAGAGATTTTCCCCAAAATAGCCATTTCCACCCTGAATTTATTGTTACTCCAGTAGATAAAGGTGAGTTCAATAGATTGGTATGGACATATTTATTATTATCCAATAATACTAACCCCGAGAATATACTATTACGATTTAAAGATTTTACTGCAATTCAATCGGGGAAGAAGGTTATCGAAATAAAAGCAGAAGCTTATCTGCAAAATATAACCAACATCCATTTACATTCCAATAAATTTAGGGAGATAGAGCCGAACAGCAATATGTCGGTTATATTTACGCTTTCTGTTGCTGTTCTATTGTTATTGCTTATCGCAATTACCAATTATGTAAACCTTAATATCGGTATGGCAGTCTTTAATGATAAATACCTTTATATCAGCAAAGTGTTTGGTTCTTCACGTTGGATGAAGATGAAATATTTTTTATTCGAAGGTATGATTATCGCTATAATATCTATTGTTATTTGTGGATTCATTACTTTATTGGCTCATATTACCATTCAAAAATATTTTGCATTAAATCTTTTCAAAGGCAATACACTTTTAATTATATCTGTTATCGTGTTGTTTGGTTTAGTTAGCATTCTATCGGGCATTGTGCTATTGTTAAAGCAAGAAATATCAGGTTTAAATCAGAATAAGGGCAATCTCAACAGAAAGGGGATCAGTAAAAGTCTGATCGTATTGCAATATGCAATTTCAATCGCACTTATTGTGGCAGTATTTGTAATTCAGCGTCAAAGCAGTTATGCACTCGAAAGCAGTATGGGAGTTAAGGATAATAATCTGATTTGTTTTGAAAATGTACATAGCAATGTTCAACAGAAATTTGAAATATTTAAGACAGAACTCCTGAAATATAGCTCCATTGAATCTGTTTCAGCAATGCTTGAACCTCCCGGAGGCGAGGCCAACGATATGTTTCAGTTTACAATGGAGGGTTACATCAAAAACGAAACCAATGAAGCAGATAATAAAATTGGTGTTTTTCCATGCGACTATTCTTTTGCCAGTATATTTAATTTACATTTTCTGAGTGGCAATAATTTTTCTGAAAAGAACGAAGACAATGAAGGTTCGGGAGAGTATATCATCAACGAATCAGCAATGAAAAGGCTGCATTATAATGATCCTGAAAAAATAATAGGAAAAGAGTTCGGACTTATATTTGGTGATGATGCAATTAAAATTCCAAAAGGTAAAATTATTGGTGTGGTTAAAGACTTTCATCTTTCCAGCATTAAGAAAAAAGTTGAGCCTTTGGTGTTATTTAAACGCAAAGATCTTTGGCTTATAGATTTTGTAGTTTCTTTTCGGCCAGACATGCGGGTAACAGCATTGTCTGACATTGAACGTGTTTGGAAAAAAATGTTTCCGGAGCACGTATATAAATATGAATATGTGAGTTCAATGTATAAGAACCTTTATAAAACGGAACTTTTACAAGCTAAGTTACTATCAATCTTTACGTTTATAGCTTTGTTTATATGCTCTATGGGGCTTCTTGGGATGTCGCTGTTAACAACCCAACGTCGCACGAAGGAGATCGGAGTGCGTAAAGTAAACGGAGCCAAAATTGGTCAGATTATGATCATGCTTAACTGGGAATTTGTAAAATGGATACTGATATCCTTTGCAATTGCTATTCCTTTTGCCTTTTGGACCATGAATAAATGGTTAGAAAGTTTTGCTTATAAAACCGTCCTGAGTTGGTGGATTTATGCTTTGGCTGGATTAGTAGCAATATTTATTGCGCTTATAACTGTGTCTTTGCAATCGTGGAAAGCAGCAAATAAGAATCCAATAGAGGCTTTGAGATATGAATAGAAGTGATTAACAAGGGGAACTAAAATGAAATCAATATAACCTGCATATAACTAATAAACCAGAAGAGATTGCGGATTTAGTCAACTCATTAATCAATAAGGAATCTAATGATGAGATCAAAAAATAGTTGTGCAAACATTGCCAAATCCAGTTGATTTTGTGATATATTTGGGACAAAATCAAAGAAAAATAGATGAAACCATATTACGATTCTCTTGAAAGCTCATTTCTTGAAGAGTTTAAAAAACATCTATCGTATAAGGCAAAAATATTTCCTCGTTATAGGATTGATACAGAGGATAATATATTTTGTGTTGACTTTTTAATTGAGGTAAAGGATAAAAGAATTGTCATTGAATTTCAAACTAAAGACTCCTATGATGAAAAGGAAACGGATTGGAGGGATTCACAACTCATTGGAAAAAACCAAATAGACACAATTTATCGATTTGTTGGAAATAATATTTTGCTTTTTGTTGATGATTGTATTTATTATATGAGTCAATTTAATAAAGATATTTTTAATTCTTATTATCCACATTTTGATCGAATGCTAAAATACGAAGAAAAGTATAGGACTATTATTTTTTATAATATGGTAGGCGCGGACGATAATTTTGTTTACAGGCTAGGACTTACCATTGATTTGATAAATAGAAGAACACGCCCAAGTTTATTTGAATCAGGTGATAGTTTATAAATTACCTAATGTGTGAATCATACAACTTATTTTAAAAATTACATAATATTTTTGGTTTAAAGGAATGCACCTTTGTCCATTGTGACAATTCATTCACAATATGATGACAAAGGAATTATGATTGAAAAACCAATTATATCGGCATCTGATGCTGCAGATAAAATCAAAGATGGAAATTCGGTGATGGTAGGTGGGTTCCTGAACTGTGGCTCACCGCACACGATTATTTTTGCTTTGAAAGAGAAAAACACGAAAAATCTGACATTGATCTGTAACGATTCGGCCATCCATAATTTGAAGACTGGTGTGATAACTGGCTTAGCACATTTGGTTGAAAATAAAATGTTCAGGAAAATCATAACAAGCCACATTGGTACCAACCAGGAGACTCAACGTCAGATGAACGCTGGTGAGACAGAGGTTGAACTTGTACCACAAGGCACTCTTGCCGAACAGATACGTGCAGGTGGTGCCGGTTTGGGCGGTATTCTGACTCCTACAGGCATTGGCACAGAAGTAGCATGTGACAAGCAAATTATTCTGGTAAATCACCACTCTTTTTTATTGGAACTTCCCCTAAAAGCAGATGTGGCAATCATTAAAGCCAGAAAGGCTGACAAAGCAGGCAATCTGGTTTTCAACGGAACAGCCAGAAACTTTAATCCGTTAATGGCAACTGCCGCCGAACTTGTAATCGCAGAAGTGGAGGAAATTGTAGAGGTAGGAGAAATTGACCCAAACGAAATTCACACATCTTCAATTTTTGTAGATTTTCTTGTAAAAGCGGAACAATTTGACTATTAGAATAATACACATGGAATATATAGCAAACAAAGAAATTATTGCGAGACGCATCGCTCAGATATTTAAAACGGGTGAAGTTGTCAATCTCGGCATTGGTCTTCCCACAATGGTGGAGAAGTACATTTCACCGGATGTGAATATCATTCTCATGTCGGAGAATGGTATAATGGGACTAGGTCAGGCACCCGCTAAGGGGTTTGAGAGCAGAGATATTACAGATTCAGGAGGTTCAGCGGCAACCATCCGAAAAGGAGGCTGTTTCTTCGATTCTGCAACAAGCTTTGGTATTATACGTGGTGGTCATGTTGATTACACAGTCCTGGGTGTTTTAGAGGTAGATCAGGATGGAAATCTGGCAAACTACAAAGTGCCGGGAAAAATGGTACCAGGCATGGGCGGTGCAATGGATCTAACTATTGGTGCACGCATTGTCATTGCAGCTACTTTACACTTTCAACCAACAGGAAGTTCACGGTTAAAACGTCATTGTACTTTGCCACTTACAGCCCATAAAGAAGTTAATTTAATCGTAACCGACCTTGGCGTTTTTGAAGTACAGGGAGGCAAATTTTATCTTGCGGAATATTTTGCACCCTACACTCCTGAATATATTCTGGAGCACACGGATGCAGATATTATCGTAAAAAACAACTGTATAAAAGTTGTTATTGACACACTAATTAAGGAGGATAAACAATGAGCAAAGTAAGTATAATCGGTGCATACAATTCAAAGTTTGGTTCGTTTGTAAAGAGAAACAAGGAAACCGGTGAAATAACAGATTTGAAATCAATTTACGAACTCATTATAGAAGCTGGTAAAGGAGCACTTTTGGATGCAGGTATCAGTGGTAAAGATGTAGATGGTGTTTGGCTTGGAAGTTTCGCACCTGGCTTGTTTGCCAATCAGGAACATTTAGCAGCTTTTGCACCTGAAATTGATCCGGATGGTTTACGGTTCAAACCAATGACTCGTTGTGAGGCGGCTTGTGCTTCCGGATCGGTGGCTCTGTACAATGCACTTTATGCGGTGGAATCTGGTCGGGTAAATGTTGCTTTGGTTATAGGGGTTGAAAAAATGCACCTGCTCGACACCAAAGGAGTAACACACGTCCTCTCTACCTGTTCATATTGGCCCGAAGAAGGTGCTGAATCGATGACTTTCCCTTATCTTTTTGCAGAATATGCAAAAGGTTACAAAGATCATTACAAGCTGAATGATAATGAATTGGAAAGAATGCTAGCAAGTGTATCGGCTCTTGGTTATAAAAATGGTATCGACAATCCGCTTGCCCAGTTTGGCAAAGGTGGAACTTCCGATAAGTTAGGTCTTACGACAGCAGATGCAATTTTGAATCTTCCACCCGATAAAAATCCAGTGATTTCTGCTCCATTGCATCTTCACGACTGTTCATTGATAACCGATGGTTCTGCAGCAGTTGTGATTATGAAGACTACTGATGCATTGAAAATGGGGAAAAAGGTTGTTGAAATTGCAGGTATCGGACATGTAAACGAGCGTTTGGCCATCTCTGTGCGCCCAAATATGTATGATTTGATGGCAGGAAAAGAAGCAGTCCGACTTGCTTTCAAGGAAGCGAAAATATCGATCAACGATGTGAATCTTGCAGAAGTCCATGATTGTTTTACGATTACTCAAATTCTTTGTACAGAAGCATTGGGTTTATCTAAAGATGGTTGTGCAGGTTATGATTATTTGGAAGGTCGTTTCACCCGCGAAGATGTGAAATGCGCTGTAAATCTTTCAGGAGGATTAAAATCCAAAGGACACCCGGTGGGCGCCACTGGTGTCTCAATGCATGCTTTGGTTTACAAGCAACTTGTCGGTGAACCTATTGGAGCTACCTTTTCATTGAAGCCACCTACTGTAGGTGTAACTTTTAATGTTGGTGGTTCTGGCGTTACCAATTGCGTTTCGGTTTTAAGACGTGTTAAATAGTGATAATGAATATTTAAAAGAAACGGATGAATATCAATGATATAAAAAACACAGCCTTCTCAATGCCGCTTAGTAGTCCTGCTTTCCCACGTGGGCCATATCATTTTAAAAATCGTGAATTCTTAATTATCACTTATCGCACCGATAGGGATGCGTTACGTGCCGAGGTTCCAGAACCGCTTGAAATTCCGGAACCACTAGTAAGATTTGAATTTATTCGTATGCCCGACTCTTCCGGCTATGGTGATTATACCGAATCGGGACAAATTATTCCGGTAACCTTTCAAGGTGTTCAAGGCAATTATGTACATGGAATGTATTTGGACAATCAACCTGCTATTGCTGGTGGACGTGAGTTGTGGGGATTTCCGAAAAAAAATGCTTCACCAAAATTAGAGGTGGACAGTGATACTTTGGTTGGAACACTCGACTATGGAAGGGTTCGTATAGCAACAGGAACGATGGGATTCAAACACTTCCCAGTAGATTTGTCAGATGTTTATGCTTCACTTGCCAAACCCAACTTTCTTTTGAAAATAATTCCGCACGTTGACGGTTCTGCCCGTATTTGTGAACTGGTGAAATATTACACCACCGAGGTTACTCTCAAAGGTGCATGGACAGGACCTTGCTCTTTGGAACTCCATCCACACGCACTTGCACCGGTAAGTAATTTGCCTGTATTAAAGGTTCTTTCGGCGATACATTTTATTGCAGATCTGACACTTGACATGGGTGAAGTAGTGCACGACTATCTTTAAAGTGATAACAAATAGTTTTATTTTGAAATGAAGTTAAGCAAACTCCTAAGTCTCAAATTGTTGATATTTAAAATAGATTTTGTATAATGTTGATATTTAAACATATAAGGCAATATCCAATAACATATTTCAATGCGGGTTGAGGATAATCTGGTGCATGTTGACCCTCCCTAAATTTGCCTGGTCAATGGAAACCTTGGCCGGTTGGTCCATTTTGAATTCGAAAATAGGATAAAGGTCTTTACGCCAGAATCAAATCGACCCCCGCTTTTGTAAACTCATCCTGAAATTGGATACCTAAATCTTCATTTGTGGCAATATGCTGTATATCTGTAAGATAACCAACGTTTGTCAATTCTGTTTTCCCGAATTTGCTTGAATCGGAAACGACATAAACATCCTTTGCCTTTTGAATGATGTAACTTGAGATTTCGGCCCTGAAGAGATCGCGCAAGGTAAATCCGCTTGTGGTTGTATAACCATCAATTCCTATAAATGCCTTATCTATATTAATCTGATCGATACAGGTTTTGGTGATCTTCCCAACCAACGTTTCGCTGTCGTGCTGGTAAATCCCTCCCAGGATAATGATGTTGGCCTGATCGCTTTTTCTGAACTGACGGGCGATGTAAACATTCGTGGTGATAATCGTAACTTTTTTAATCTTTAAAAGTTCGCGGGCCAGCAGTGCATTAACGGAACCCGATTCGATGAGGATTGTTTCACCTTCGCCAACAAGGGATGCTAACTTTCTGGCAATCCCGAGTTTCTTTTCATAATTCACGACCAACCTGTTCTCAAGGTCATCCGCATCTTTTAACACTGCCCCACCATGAACACGCTTCAACAATCCTTCGGCTTCGAGAAAATTTAAATCTTGCCTGATTGTGACAGAGGAAACCTTGAGTTCTTCGGAAAGATCGATTACAGAGGTCTGATCGTTCTTACCAAGGATCTTCAGTATCTTATTTTGCCTTTCATTGAGCATCTTACTCTAAAGTTAAAGCTGCGGCACCAATAACTCCCGCATCATCTCCAATATCTGAAATGACAATCTCAATGGGATCAAAAATCATATCCCGGGCAAATCCGTAAAAGGTTGATTTAATTTTGTTTAAGTAAAAATCACCCCAGTTTGTCAGACCACCGCCTAACACAATCAGGGGAGGATTTAATGCCTGGAAAATATTATAGATTCCCAGCCCGACATAATAACCGCTGTCGAGAATGATTTCCTTCGAAACCGGATCGCCCATTTCAAGTCCTTTTTTTAAAAGTTGTCCACTTATTTTTGCCATGTTAAAATTGTACGGAAGATCGAGTTTGCTTACTTTCCCCATCCTGATCTTTTGTTTAAACAGATAGGGTAAAGCCATTCCGCATGCACATGCCATGAGGCACCCTTTGTTCCCGCAGGTGCAGGTCAACTCGCTGTTGGGTTCTACGATCGTATGGCCAAATTCTCCGGCCGTTCCGGTTGCACCACGGTATAGCTTCTTGTTGATGATAATTCCGGCACCAATACCAGTGCTAAGGGTCAGAAAGACCATATCGTTAAAACCCTTTCCGGCACCAAATTTAAATTCGCCAAAAGCCTGGGCATTGGCATCATTATCCAAAATCACTGGGATTTTGAACGAGGATTGGACAGCATCACGAAGCGGGTAATTCTTAAAACCTTTCAGATTTGAAGTGGTGATGATGACACCATCGCGAAAGCGGATATGGCCTGCGCAACCCATTCCAATTCCCTTCAAATCAGACTCTTGCAAGTCGTTTCTCAGACAGATTTCTTTGATATGCCCGGTCACAAGATTTACCAGCCCCTCCTCCGTGGTATCGGCATGGGCACAAGTAAAAATTTTGTCTATGATTTTCCCAGTAGTATCAACCAGTGCTACAGAGCATTTTGTTCCACCAATATCGACTCCGCAAAGTATTTTGTCCATCTGCCTAAAAGTTTAATGAATGTTCGGTCCTTGTAATGATATCGTCCTGTGTATCGGGCGACAAGGTAACAAAAAATGCAGAATAGCCAGCCACCCTGACAATTAAATCCCTGTATTTTTCAGGGTTGACTTTTGCTGCAAGCAAAGTTTCGCGTGAAACGATATTGTATTGGACATGCCACCCTTTGAGGTCTTCAAAAAAGGTGCGGATCACAGAAATCAATTTCTGTTTGTCGGTATCTTTTTGGATGGTTGCCGGCGACAATTTCTGGTTAAGAAGTACGCCCCCCATAATTTTGCTGGTCGGCAATTTGGATACCGATTTGAATACCGCTGTAGGTCCCAATAAGTCTGTCCCGGATGAAGGTGAACTTCCTTCGGCAACGGGCGTAAAGGCTTTCCTTCCATCCGGAGTTGCAGGAACTACCGATCCGCTGGGCACATTGGCCGAAATACTGGATGTTCCGGCATAGTATTTACATCCGATAGGCCCCCTGTTATAACGTGTGGTGTGGTATTTTTCGAGCTCGTCGATAAATACCATATAGGCATCTTTCAACAGAAGATCCACATAATCATCGTCATTCCCGTATTTAGGGGCAAAGTTCAGTAGAATTTGACGTATTTTTTCACCTTTTTCACCTTCAAAATTACTCTCAATGGCAGCTATAAGTTCTTCCTTCGTAATCCTTTTCTCTTCGAAAACCAGCCTTTTAATGGCCGCCAACGAATTTCCCAGATTGGCAATTCCTACCTGCAATCCCGAAATAAAATCATACTTCGACCCACCTTCTTTAATGGTTTTGCCCCGACTGATACAACTGTCAACAAAGGCGGAACACAGAATATCGGGTACGTTTTCCTCGATTGCAGTATCTACGGCAGCATCAATTTCCACTGTTTTGCCAGTGTAATACTTGATCTGATGTTGCCAAGCTTTGAAAACATCATCGTATGAATCAAATTCTGTAAAATTGCCGATCCCTTTTTTGAAAACTTTACCCGATGGTTTATCAAGGCCATCGTACAAAGAAGCCAGAAAAACCCGCATCAGGTTCAGAAAACTCATTCCCGTGCAACGATAGCCCCACTTCCCGGGAACGGCAATTTCAATACAGCCAATTGCTGAATAATTGAAAGCATCATCCTTTTCAACTCCAATTTTCAACAGGCCAGGAATCACCACTTCATCGTTGTTGAAGGAGGGCATTCCAAAACCTTTCTCTATGATTTTCATGCACTCCATCATAAAGTTGTTGTCGATATTTTTGTGGAACCTTACGGAAAGATTGGGTTGGGTCAGCTTCATTTTCCCCACGGAATCGAGTATCAGATAGCTCAAACTGTTTACGGCATCTTTACCGTCTGTGGTTTGGCCTCCAATGGTAACATTCTGATATAGAGGTCCACCAGCCGAAAAACGTGTATGTGACCATGGTCGTATCTTATTGATAGACAATAATTTAATCCACATATTTTCAAGCAGTTCCGAAGCAAAACTCTCAGAAAGTTTTGCCGTGATCATATCCCGATGGTAGAAAGGAAATAAATACTGGTCCATTCTTCCAAGCGAAACCGAATGCCCATTGCTTTCGATCTGAAGGACAAGCTGCACAAAATAAACAAGCTGCAAAGCCTGATAAAAATTTTGGGGAGGCTGGGTCGCAATCAATTCACAATTGGCTGCAATCAATAGCAATTCATTTTCCCTTTCCTTGTTAGTTTCCTCTTTGCTAAGATAAATTGCTAAATCCCTGTATCTTATTATAAATATCTGAAAAGCCCTGATTGAAATCGTTAGTGCAGAATAAAAATGGTCTTTTCTGATCCCTTCCTGTTCAGTCCGGTTTACTTTTTGATGGTAATCCCTGATTTCCTCCAGATAGCCAGTCAATCCGACCTCTAATATTTTGTAAAAGTCAACAGCGATATGGGCATCCCCAGAAGTCAGGTTGCCGGTTGCTTTGATGATCGCCGAATCTTGTAGGTCGCGCAATTCCTGCGACATGATCGACCGGCCCTTGTCCCACAAAACTTTGCCTTTCCACCACATGGAAATTTCGAACAGCTCCCTTTTGTGTTCATTGGTGATAAAAAAAGCATCGCCGGGACGTTTGTCCAATTCATCCATTTCGGCAGGCAGCCAATCCACAGCATACTCTGGAAATATGGGTGCTGCACGATTCTGGGACGACTGGTTGCCAACAATCAGTTCCCCTTCATCGATAAAAATGGTCATCTCTTTCAGGGTTTTTTCCAGTGCCAAAGCCCTTTTGATGATCACCGGTTTATCTTCATTTTCCTGGTAAACCTGTGTGTAGAACTTTGCCCTTTCTGTGCAGACCGATGGTTTTGTACTCAGGACTTTTTCGCGCAGGAACGAAATCCGATCCGACACTTTCGACGACTTTATCTCAGTAATCATATCAACCTCCTATTTTTGTCTTAAATTTTTTTAATTGTGCGTATTCGATATAAGGACCCAATTCTGAATCCTGAACTTGTTTTGTGTCGCCATAGAGATATTCCATTCCCAACATTTTGTACTTTTCAGAACCAAACGTATGATAAGGGAGGAAATGGATTTCAGAGATATTTTTCAAAGTGGCAATAAAGTCGATGATTCCCTGTATTTCACTTTCGGAATGGTTAAATCCCGGAATAACTGGAATTCGCGCAATGATATGTGCCTCAGAATCATTCAATTTTTTGAGATTGTTCATTACTAGTTCTGCATCACCATGCGTAAAGGTCTTAAATTTATCCTGGTTGGTATGTTTCAAATCAACAAGGAACGTATCAACCAGCCCGATGCACCTTTCGACCTTTTCCCAGGTTACATGAAGCGAGGTTTCGACATTTACATTGATGTTTCTATTTTTCAGCTCCTGCAACAAAAAAACTAGATCTTCTCCCTGTGAGAGGGGTTCGCCGCCCGAAAGGGTTACGCCACCCTCCTCCCGGTAAAAAAGGAGGTCTTTTTCGATTTCGATCAGCAATTCCGAAACAGTTTTCTGTTCGCCTGAAACAGTCAGTGCCCTTGAAACACATGTATTCCTAAGGTTTTCGGGATACTGTAAAAGCTGGCGGTCAATCTGAATTCCATGGTTTCCTTTGCGTGATATGGCATTTGCTTCTGTCGAAATGCAATCTCCAAAGTTCCTGCAATATTTTGGGTCGTACATAACACTGTACCCAAACGACTGGCTTTCAGGATTGCTGCACCACTGACAACGAAGCGGGCAACCTTTGTAAAAGATGATTGTCCGGATACCTTTGCCATCGTGTGTCGAAAACCGTTGAATATTGAAAATCATGTTCTGATGATTTTATCACGAGACAAAATTAGAAATAATATTCATATGAAAGCGTTATTGCTTTCATATAAAATACTAATACTGCTAAAAAACATGTTTTACTTATGGAAAAGTGACCATTCGGTGTTGGTTGCTATTTCAAAAACACCATCGGGAATGAGTTTGATCGTTTTATTTTCCCGATAATCAAACGCTGTCAGGAACTGCGTACGGTAACAGGTTTGAGACCGATTCCTAAAATGATGATTTGGAACTTCTATTGTGCCTTTGTATTTTACCTCTAAACCTATGTGTTTAAAATATATTTTAAAAATATAACGCATAGGCACATAGGTTTTTCATAAAGGCACATAGATGTTTTTAGAAGCATTTTCAAATTTTCAAATGGGCAAATTTTCAAATCACTGGTTTGTAGTTTGTAACGATAATTACAATAGCCTATTCAAGTTTTTATTTTCAGCTAAAAAATCAAGTGATTATTTCCTTTTCATCTTTATTCCTGCTAACTTTAAGGGAAAAGTAAACAACTGTTATTGCCATAACTTTTTTACAAACCCTTAAGTCAACCGTTATGAACAGGCAGGAAGCTGAAGTAATCTTACAAATGAAATTCGGGTTAAACCGTTTCTACGACGAACAATGGACAACCATCGAAAAAATTCTAAAGGGGGAAAGAGTCCTCCTGATTGAAAAGACCGGTTTTGGAAAGTCGCTCTGTTTTCAGTTCCCCGCGATACTCTTAAAGGGGACAACTGTCATATTTTCACCCTTGATTGCATTGATGCGCGATCAGGTGAACAAACTTGCTTCATGTGGAATATCGGCCAAATGTGTCAATTGTGAGCAAACTCACGATGAAAATACCCAAATTATCTCAGATGCAAAGGAGGGAAAAGTTAAGATCCTATATATCGCCCCCGAAAGACAGGAAAACGCTGAGTGGATTGAGGCTACCCATCAAATGGATTTATCGATGGTCGTTGTTGACGAGGCACACTGTATTTCGGTTTGGGGCCATGATTTCAGGCCGGCATTCCGTCGGATCGTAAACCTAGTAAACCTTCTGCCAAAAGGGCTTCCTGTTTTGGCCACAACTGCCACGGCAACCAAAAAAGTTGAAGCAGACATTTATGAACAGATGGGAAGCAACCTTACCATCATAAGGGGAAACCTGATGCGGCCCAATTTCAAGTTATATGTAATCAAAGTGAATTCGGAAGATGAAAAATTGATCTGGCTGGGGCAATTTATTGAGAAACTACCCGGTTCAGGTGTTCTATATTCTGGCACACGGGTTGACACTGAGATTTATTCAAAGTGGTTCGAATACTTGAAAATACCATCGGCAGGCTACAATGCCGGTCTTGACGTTGAATCAAGGATTGCAATCGAAACTGGACTGATGAAAAATCAATGGAAATGTGTCATCTCAACAAACGCCTTGGGGATGGGAATCGACAAACCGGATATCCGTTTCATTGTCCACACCCAAATTCCGCAATCGCCCGTTCATTACTATCAGGAAATTGGAAGGGCTGGAAGGGACGGGCTACCTGCCTATATCATCCTATTTTATGGACCTGAAGATCGGAAGCTTCCCGAGGCATTTATTGAAGGGGGAAGACCTGCGATTGCAAAATATGAAAGAGTGATCAGTGCCATAAAAAGTGAATTGCTTGGCGAGCACGACTTGATCAGACATACAAACCTCAAGCAAAATCAATTCAGGGTGATTAAAGCCGACCTGATCGAACAGAAAATTATCAGGGAAGTCACGTTCGGGAAATGCAAGAAATTGGAATATATAACCGATGCCCCCCAATTGAACACGAAAGCATTTGAAGAGTTGCGTGCCATCAAAACGAATGATTTGGCAAAAATGATCGGATACGTTGAAACAGATCAATCGCGGATGAAATATTTGTGCGATTATCTTGGGGATTCCACCTCGATGGTATTTAACAATTGCGACAATACCGGACTAAAAAAAATTAAAGTTATGGTATCGCCAGAATGGGCACAAAAGCTTCAGGATTTTCGGGAGGACTATTTCCCTGTACTTGAGGTTGAAACAAAGTGCTCAAAACTGGTAAACGGTGTGGCGGCATCCTATTATGGCGTTTCACAAGTAGGATCGACCTTACACAGAAGTAAGTACGAGAATGGGGGAGACTTCCCCGACTTTTTGTTAAGTTTGGTATTAAAAGCCTATCGAAAGAAATTTGGACAGGAAAAATTCGATTTGATCGTTTATGTACCTCCAACCAAATCGGGCGACCTTGTCAAAAATTTTGCCGAAAAGGTGTCGCAGGTACTAAAATTCCCCATATCCCATCAATTGGTCAAGACACGCCAGACAAGGGAGCAAAAGATTTTTGAAACCGGATATCTGAAATCAGATAACGTCAGTGGTGCTTTTGCCTATACTGAACTGGAGGAGCTGTTAGACAAGAGTATCCTGTTAATTGATGACGTTTTTGATAGCGGGGCAACAGTTAAGGAAATCGGAAAATATTTGTCTAATTTAGGCGCATTAAAAATTGCGCCCCTGGTTATTGCCAGAACAGTAGGAGGAGATTTACTATGAACAATGAAGCTGCATATTGGATTGCTTTGGCCCATTTGCCGAGATGGGGCTATTTAAAGATCAATAACCTCATTATTAAGTTCTTCCATGAAGAAAAAATATCTATCGAAGAGTTTTTTCAATTATCAGACAATCAATGGATTAATCAATATGGCCTTGAGAATAAAGATGTTGTGGATCTACAGAAGGCCAAATCAGAGCTGGCGAACAATGCATTTTTGGCAGAATCATTGTATAATCAAGGATACGAATTGATTCCCATCGTGTCGCCCGATTATTCAAAAACCCTAAAGAAAAACTTAAAGACGGCCCATGCCCCTGCCTTGTTATATGTGAAGGGCAGAAAAGGGATCATGCAGGAACAATCGGTTGCAATTGTTGGTTCCCGCAATGCTTCTGCCAAATCGTTGGAGTTTACCGATCATATTGCCAGGCTCGCAAGCAAAGAATACAAAGTTGTTGTCAGCGGTTTTGCGCAGGGAGTTGATAAACAAGCTTTAGACTCTGCAATAAAATATATTGGGCAGAGTATTATCGTGTTGCCTCAGGGGATCATGACATTTGGTTCAGGGTTCAAGAAATACTACAAGCAAATTGTCGATGGGGATGTTTTGGTTCTAAGTACCTTTTTTCCGAAGGCGCCCTGGATGGCAGAATTGGCAATGGCACGTAATCCAATCATTTATGGTCTTGCCGATGAGATTTATGTGGCCGAATCGGCCGAAAAAGGGGGAACATGGTCGGGCGTGGTTGACGGGTTAAGGAAGAACAGGAAGATCTATGTCCGCAAACCGGAAGACAATGAAAATTCGGCAAATGACTTATTGATCCAAAAAGGGGCGATTGCGGTCGATTTTAACGGGGTTCCAATTCCGGATTACAAACCAAAATCTATTCAGCCGGATGAGTGTTTTGACGGCAAAATCATCGATTTGCTGAAAACTGGCGAATTTACGGCGAAGGATATCCTGAAAAAGCTTCAATTAACCTGGACAGAAAAGAGACTCAGGGATTTCCTCAAAGGCCAAACAGAAGTTGAAATCCTCAATAAGAAGCCGTTGCGGTTTACGATAAAAGATGCTATAAATAAACAGAAATCGTTGTTTGGGTAAGGGCGATTGTGATCAGAGATACATTTAGGTTTAAAATTCAATAGTCCTTGCATCCTTTATTTTAATAGGCAATAGCACTGCAATTATCGTAATAGCCAGATGGGAGAATGTATTTGATGATTAAAAAGCAAGAAATTGTACGTACGAGATATAAGTGGAATCACAATAAAAATTCAGGATATTCTTGGAACTTTTAAATAACAGGTTTTGGTTTTTCCAATTCTGAAAAATAAATTGAACTGTAGATAGTGAGTAGTTTTGAATAAGTAATTCAATTCCTTGAGAGGGATTAAAAAATATTGTTAAGCGCATATTATTATTTGAAATTTATTGTTACGTTTGTACTTAGAATAAGAATAATTAATTATATTTTGTAGGTTTTTTAAGAGTACATTGTTTTATATGAATTAATTGACCCTAAAAGCACGATGGATTGGGAAAAGTGTTTGTATTTACTATTTTGATATATAAGTTGTGTAGAATTGAAGGCAACCATTAATGGGAATTCTAAAATTTAAATATGGCTTGGTTTAATAAAACATTTACAAGGAGATGTCCTGATGGAACAACGCATACGATTTACAGAAATATTGATGATGCGTTTCCATTATATATTGTTGATAAAGATGACTCTTTCAGTGGAAAAGTTAATGTTGATCGATTAGCACAAACTGAACTTGGGGCAAAATATGTAACAAGGGTTAAAGGTCTTTTGTTTGAATTAGATTCTGCAAATCAAAATATAATGTTAGATTTTAGGGCTGTATACGCGGTTTATCAAGGAGAACCGTGCGGCAATGCGAAATTTTTTAGTAAACAAATTTCCGATATTATTGAGGATCAAAAAAAATTACGGCAACTTAAAATTTTAATTGCAGGATTAGTAAGTCTGCTTGGTTCAAATAATATTTCTGAAAATATAGTTATTGAAACCTTTTTAAGTATTGCTAATAGTTATGGGAAATATGTTCCGGTTCAAGCTGCCAAAGCTAAAACTCATGAAATGGCAGAAGAATCAAAGGATTGGCAGAAACCTATAAATTTAGATTAAAATGAAAACGATTAGTTTTATAAGTGCCAAAGGTGGATCAGGAAAGACAATCATAATTGCTTCAATAGCCAATTTTCTGGGTAATTTAGAAAAAAGAGTATTAATAATCGATTCTGACGGAAGTACCAATGGAATGACCTTGTTTTATTTAAAAGAAATTAAAAGTTTTGCAGAAAATAATAAGGATTGTTTTGGCGTTTTGGAAGATTCGTTTGACATAAATTCAGTTAAATATACACCAATTTCTAGTGAGGTATTTCTTTTGCCAGCTACATATGAGTTTCTTAACACTGATAATTTTAGTGCTCATTCATTTGAACAACATTTATCAAGTATAATTCAATATCACAAACATAGTATTAATGATACTTATGACTATATCCTTATAGATAGTCAAGCCGGTGCAGATATACATTCTGAAATAGTTATAAAAGAAACCATTTCTGATGAAGTAATAATTGTGAGTGAGTTGGACCCTATTTCTGCTGCGGGAATTGAAAGGTTGAAAGGTTTGTTTCCTAAAGACTTAATATATAATCGTACATGGATATTACTTAACAAGATATTGCCTGAATTCGCATATCAATCGAATACTGATTTTTTGGAAATTAATAGATATTTACCGCCAATCATATGGACCGCTGACGTTGTTAGAAAATATGCAAGAAAGGAACTTGCATTTGATTTTGAATCGGGGAATGAATATACATTAAATCTAGTTAAAGTTTTAAAAATTTTTCTTGGAAAGGAAATTAAAACATCCCTAGACATATGGTTGAATAGCAGAGAAGAGATAATTAAAAAACCAATATATGATGAGTATTTGAAGTTGCAAGATGAATATTACGAAATGCAAAAGTCTGAAAAAACGGAGTTGTATTCTTCAAATATGTTTTTAATCGCTGCAATTACTGGGCTAATTTCATCCTTATTATCAATTATTTGGCTTCAAAAAAGTCATTCGTCCGTAATTAAATCTATTTTTGGATTAGACAATATTTGGTTCTTTGGATTATTTGCATTGATGTTAGGAACTTTTACAATTTCGATAATTAATTTGTTTAATAAGAAAAAGCAATTATCTTCTAATAATATGTTTAGAAAAGAAGTTTTAAGAGAGTCCTTAAAAGAGCTCGAATTATTAAAACATTCAAATATTGAAAAAATATTAAGAAGTGACAGAAAGGACTTAGCCCTATCTAGTTTATCACTGAAATTTAAGCTTAAACAAAAGGGTGAAATTATTTTCGAAAAAAACAAAATTATCATCAATGATGATGCTAAAAAACAAAAGGTGTTAATGTTATCTATTTCAGGTTTGGTAACAATATTTGGAGTATTGACGTTCCTTAGGTATTTAAAAGGCAGCGAACCTTTTATGCTATGGTCTGGATTGTTTTACTTTATTTCAAGTTTATCTATCCCTGTAATATATCTTTTAAGATCCGTAAAAAGCGAGATTTTACGAAATGAAATCAAATCATTGGAGGTTAAGTCTATTCTTAACAATAAAATCCTTGTAATTAAACTCATTTCCAATAAATCAAGACAAGTAACATTGGATGACAATGTGAATTACGAGAAAATTGAACAATATATTAGAACTTATTTGAGAAAGAAATAAATTTAGACTCTTAATAAGCATTTTACATTGGTAGCTGATGCGCAATTTACAATCTTTAAAGCTATGAAATATCTTCAAAAGCATCCCTGTAAAGACTATTACTTTTAACTAAATCTTCATGGGTTCCGCATGAGGCAATTTTCTTGTTTTCAATTACATAAATATAATCAGTTTTACGCGCAATTTGGACCCGATGCGTGACAAAGACAACAATCATCTCATTTCTCTTCTGCTTTAAAAGGTTTAATACAAATAGTTCAGTTCTTCGATCCATAGCTGCTGTGGCCTCATCGAGCAATAAAACCTGAGGTTTATGGTATAGTGCATGAGCAAGGGAAATCAATTGTTGTTGACCACCAGAAAGATTTGATCCATTTTCGTTGACGATCGTAGCGTATCCTTGCTGAAACTCTTTTATAAAGGATTCAAAACCTGTTTCCTGGCAAAATTTACGTACTTCATTAATATTTATGCTTTCCTCAATACAAATATTTTCAAGAATTGTACCGTTAAACAGTTTTACATGTTGTGAAACTACTCCAATTTGGCTTCTCCAGAATGGAACACTTAGATTGGACCAGCTTGAATTGTTCAAATAAATTTCTCCAGATTCAAATGGATAAAATCTTTGAAGTATCGAAATTATGGTGCTTTTACCACATCCGATTTCTCCAAAAATTGTGGAAATTTGTCCCCTTTTAAATATCATATTGATTTCTGACAGCAAAAGCTTTTTACCAGGAAAGCGATAATTCAGGTCTTTTAACTCGATTGTATTTATCTCAATAGCATTTTGAATGGCCATCTCTTCGGTTATATATTCCGGCTTGGCTGATGAGAATTCGTACATGCGGTCAAATGCAATTCTAGCTTCCTGAAACTGAATATTGGACATTGTAACATTGATAACCGAACTAACAAGACTACTAACTACGGTAATAATAGCCATCATTTGTCCAAGTAACAACTGCTTTTCCAGTATAAGGAATGAAGTCCAGGCAATTACCATAGAAATAATAACAACACTTGCTATTTGCGTCCATAAACCCATTATATTCCCTAGAATTCCAAGTTCATATACTTTTTCTTGGAACCGGTCGTAAACAGCTTTTACCATTTTTGTTAAGAAGGCCTCGTTATTCCCAGCTTTAATGACTCTTATCCCCTGAATTGTATCAATGTATTTGCTCTCGGTTATGGCATAGTTCTGCATCACTTCACGCTGTTTAAAAACGATTTTTCTGTTATATCTCCATGCCAAACAACCGAATAGGGGAATAGACAACATACAAAACCACGCTGTTGAAGCAGAAACAGTAAAAACATAGGTAAATGAAGATAATATGACAAGAAAATCAATAATAATATTACTGCTTAGATTTATTAGGACACGTTGTATCCTTTGCGAATCGCTGAGACGTCCAATCATATCACCGGTCGAGGTACTATCGAAAAAATTTAGGGGTAGAAGCAATAGTTTGCTGAAAAATGAAGATACCACCCGAATATTTAATTCCTTGCTTTGGCGAATAAGCAAAATTCCCCTAATATATCCGATAAACACTTTAGCCAGTAAAATTGCAAAAAAAATGGATAAGCTTTTTACCAATAATAAATTATTGGCAGTAGGAAGAATTTTGTCAATCAGTTTTTGAGTGTAAATGGCGATGGCTAATCCAAGAACTGACAATACAACCCCAAGCATAGCTGCTACGATAAGGACGGTCACGTCGTCCTTAATTAATTTTCTAAACCAAATGGCAAGATTTTTATTGTGGGTCTCTCTTCTAATGAAATCTATCCCGGGTTTTAACAACAATAATGCTTTTGATTTCCAAACAGATTCCAATTCTTCTTTCGTATATTCTTTGATTCCCATTCCTGGATCACCGATAATAAATCGTTCATTTTTAAAGCCATAGTATACAACAAAGTGTTCTAAGTTGTTTTCATTTAAGATATGAAGAATCGCAATATTCTCTATTTTCATTAGGTTTTCAAAATCAGCTCTATAGGGCTTGGCTTCAAATCCGATTTTCTGTGCTGCCTGGTACAAACCTAACAAACTTGTCCCCTGGAGAGTTGTGCCACTGCTTTCACGCAACACTTCCTGAGAAATTTCACCCCCATAATACTTAACAATGGAGGAAAGGCAGGCTAGTCCACAATAGAACTGACTATATTGTTTGGTAAAAGTTTTGTGGACTTGATTTAGATCTTGATTCGTCATTCTAATTATTATCAAATATTAAAAAATATCATTACCTTTACTATTTCGTTTATAGAGATAATTTTTCGTCATTATTTTTTGAATTATCCTTACAAGCCAAACATGAAAATATAAATAGGCTAAGACCTTGTCTTTCGAGATTAGCTAACAGTACGTTAAACATTGAATAAAATTAGCCATAACTCTATTCCTTGCTATTTAATAATTCTCCTACTCTAATTCTATTCGTTTATGAGAAATTCGTAGACTTAATATTGAGAATTAGAGATTACGAAGCGAGAAAAAAATACATAACGTACACTTTGATTGATAGTCCATTAAAAATATTCTCATAGATTTTTAATCATTTTGAATTGTTGACATTTATTTCAAGGATCTTATTAATTATTGATTTGTAGGATTCATCCTTTTGAGCTGCTGTAACATTTTCAACGAGTTGAATAGCAATTAGAAGCTTTTCTGTATCAAGCAAGCTCCTATAAAAAATATACATTTGTTTTGTTGTATTTCTATATAACCATAAGAATAGTCCAGCTATGATCTCAACAATAGCACCACTTAGGGTTGGAATATTTATGGAATGCTGATTGTTAAAGAAGTTTGGAGATATTCCAATTGCAAAAAGTATAAAGCCTAAAAAGGAAACCGAAATCGCTACCCAGTATGCAGTTATCGCTTGATATTTGTTGATTACAAAATATTGATGTAACTCGAAAATGTCTTTGGTTGTTACATATATAGCACCTTTTAATCCTTCCAATTCCTTTGGACTATCACTTTTTTTCTCTTCGAGTTCCTTTTTGCCAGCAGAGATATTCCTTTGAATAATAACAATAATAATAAGCATAGTCATTGTACCAACAATTATACCTAATACAGTTGAAAAATCTGGTTCCATATAACTTAAATATTTGATATGTTATTGAATTTTTTGAGACTTTGAGTTACTATAATTTAATTAATGATATTGATTATTGCAGAAATTTTTGTTTCTCCAGAATACTTTTTTATTAACTTCTGGTCAGCTCCATAAATATAAAAAGTAGGAATAATGGAAGTACCAAAATAATGTTCAAATGTGTTTTTACGATCCAACAATATGACGAGATTTTTGATTCCTATAAGGTGGTATTGTATTGCAAAGATTTTAATTCTTTCTGTTAATGTATCAGGCGTAATCATTATTATATTTGCTTTACCCCATAATTCCTGATTTTTGCCAAACTCAGATGCTTCGTATTGACAATGTTCACATTCTGGATGAAAATACATAATTATATTCGGATTTTGCGAATTAAACTCATCAATATATTTGAGTTCTCCGTTTAAGGTTTCAAAACAGCAATGCTGCATAGACTGAACGCTCGCCTCAATTCCTGTTTTTGTAAAATAAATTAAAAATATTCTTCCTGCAAGAAAAAGTATAACTACCGCAACCAATAAAATAACAAATTTTTTTATGGCAATTTTCATTTCAAAATAATAATTTGCAATTTTCGTCATTCATAATCACCTTCATGTGAATGACATATTCATAAACATTACAAAGAGTACCCAAATCAACAATCCTGTCCCATAGGATGTTGCTATTTTTTTCAAAGTGCTTATAAAAGTTTGGCCGACTAAATCAGAAATAAAAAAGACGAGTACCAAAATATAGATTACTTCAAAAACATTTATTACCGACAATGGATATAGATAAAATACATCTAACGACCTTTTATCAAACAAGTTCGATAGTGATAATGGCTGAATTTGTATATCATCCAATGTATTAACGCTTTTAAAAAACACCAAAATAATTAATTTAAGTATCCCAGAAAAAGCAAATACAAAATCACCCAATACAGCGACTTTGAATAATTCATTAAACTTGATTTTTATATCGGCCACAAAATAGCCGATATAAATGCATACCGAAGTAAAACTTATACGAAGTAAAATAACAATTGGAATAATTAGATAAACAATCCATTTCCAATGGATTGTTTGTCTAATCATCTCATTAATACGATTTAATTCAAGCTGATTTCCGTAGGTATTATAAAATAGATTATAATCCTCAAAAAACAAACTATCAACTGCATAGTAGATCAGCAATGTCAAAGCAATTAACCACAATAAAATGATGCTCCCTCTATTAGTTGAAGCGTCCATTTTTTATCCTTTAGGTTTTAACTTCAATTTACTGATAAGAAATAACATATATACTAAACCAACTACTACACCGACTACAGTAGACAATAATTCTGTTGATGGAATATTTACTATTCTATGCACAAAGAAAATAGACATTGAAAGAAATAGAACAATAATTACGATTGCAAAATACTTATTCATCACTATGAAAGTTTTCAATGTTAGTAGTTTTAATTGATTAATTTATACGCGGCATATGCACCACATGCAGCTACAGTACCGCCCCAAGCATAAACAGCCAAACCTCCAGTCACAACAGCTCCTGTTGTTAAAATATAAAGACCAACACCGGTTGAAAGGACAGCAACTGCACCACAAAATCCATCAAAAAAATTACCCCCATTAAGGGACTCCATCTCCTCAAAATTCAAAATTTCCATTCTTGTTTGTTTAATTTAATTAAATTTATGTTTGTTTGGTTTTTTATACGCAATTCAAATGCCTTACTCAAATTTATTCCAAGCCATATAACAAAGTTGGTGTTTAAATCAATATCCATTTTTTCACAAATATGATACATCAAATCGTCACTCAAATCACTTAGGTTTTGCCAAAGATAAATACTGTTTACATTTAGATCTGCCATTAAAACAAAACGTTTAAATCCTATTTTTAATTGAAAACTGTTTAATTCTACTTTCCCCTAAAAAATTTATTACTCACCCATTAAAGGACGATATTACGACACATGGATAAAACCATGGAAGGAGAAAATTAACCAGCTGAATTAGGGCTGTGGGTAAAGGATAAAAAGGTCAACGTCCAATTAGGTTTGGTATTTTGGCTAATACCCTTTTTGATTTGTAATTCTTTCATTTTTGCAAAACTGTTCTTAATGTTACTAAATTGTTAAAAATTGTTATCCGATGCAAATATATAACGTTCTTTTTATTTAAACAACATGTTTAAAAACATATAAAACATGACTTTTAACATACGCTAATAATTAAGATGCTAATAATCAGTGCAATAAAAACACTCCCCCCAAGACCGATAAATTAAAGTTAAACAATAGATCGGAGAACAAACGCGTAATTAAAATTCTTTGATTTGATCACTTAGTCGATGTTTTAAATTCCATTATTATTATTTGCGCCGCGAATGTATAAAAATATTAATAATGGGGAGCAATGAAATTCATATTTTTATTTCTTTGTCGTAAATTAATTTTACTCCTCACAAGTTATTGATGCACCAGAAATACGAATATAGATCATATATTTTTAAACATTGGGATATCAATCCTCTTATAATGCTGATTATTATGGCTTTATCACTATATTTTGAGAACAAATACCTAAGGATATAAAATGCTTCCTATTTATCAAAAAACATCATTGATTGTGATACCAACCTGAAAAGTATTTTTAAGTGACCTTGGGAGTTCTACAGAGAGCCAATTAATAACCAATTTCTGGTTTACCAAATCCAGCGGAATTTTGGAAACTGGCAAATCGGTAACCTGGGAGTGGGAGATGTATGGTTTTTCCACCAAAGTATTTGTAAAGGAAATTGTCCAAAACGAATTGATCTCAATTGATTGGGGCGAACCTGCCACCACGGTTGACTTTTGTTTTACCGCTCTGTCAGAGGTGACGACACTGGTAGTGATCAAACATTACGATTTTAACCTGACCGGCGATGATCTGATCAATGCAATAAAAGACAGCACAGGTGGGTTTACAACTGTTCTGGACGGAATGAAAGCCTGGTTGGAACACAATATCAACTTGAACCTTATCCTGGATAAATTTCCTAAAGTTTAGAGGTATTTCATAATTCACTAAAAATCAGTTTATATCCTCGACAGCATCTCCCCTGCCCTTTCCAGAGTCTTATCATCTTTGGCAAAACAGAAACGCAAGGTTTTGTAATCGTTAAGCTTGTGGTAAAAAACGGAAACCGGAATTGAAGCAACACCTTTCTCTTTTGTCAGGCGGACTGCCAGGTCAAAATCGTTCTCGTCCGAAATTGCAGAATAACAAAGGTTCTGAAAATAACTTCCCTGCGACGGGACGAAGGTGAACCTCGAGTTTTTTAGCCCATCCAGAAATTTGTTCCGTTTTGCCTCATAAAATGCAGAAACCGACAGATAGTTATCCGGATTTTTAAGGAAATCGGCCAAAGCCAGTTGAATCGGCGTATTTGTGCAAAAGGTCAGGTACTGGTGGATTTTTCTAAATTCAGTTGATAGCTCTACAGGTGCAACGCAATAACCTATTTTCCAGCCTGTTACATGGAATGTCTTTCCAAACGAGCCACAGATAAAACTTCTCTCTTTCAAAACAGGATGTGTGCAGAACGATTGGTGTTTAGCGCCGTTGAATACGATGTGTTCATAAACCTCGTCGCTCAGAAGGAAAATATTTGTCCCTTTAACGATAGATGCCAGTTCCAGAAGATCGTTTGCCGTAAGTACGCTTGTAGCCGGGTTATGGGGCGAGTTCATCACGATCATCCTAGTCTTTGAGGTAACCCTAGCTTTAACGTCCTGCCAGTTGATATTAAAATAGGGCGGTTCAAGAGTGAGATAAACCGGGATTCCACCATTCAGTTCAATAGCAGGCACATAGCTGTCATAGGCTGGTTCAAAGACGATCACCTCGTCACCGGAACTTACGACCGCGGCAATTGCAGCATACAAAGCTTCGGTAGCACCGGAGGTAATTGTGATCTCCTTTTCGGGATGATAAACCGTATTGTACAACTTCTCAACCATGACAGCAATCGCTTCCCGCAAGGGTTGAACACCGCTCATGGGTGCATATTGGTTAAACCCCTTTTTCATATAGTGTTCAACCAACAGGATCAATTCCTCATCGGCTGGAAAATTCGGGAATCCCTGCGAAAGGTTGAGGGCATTGCAATCGTGTGCCAGTTTCGACATCACTGTAAAAATCGTGGTGCCGATGTGTGGCAATTTGGAATGGATCACGGGTTTTGAAGAATTTTCCATAAAACAAAAAATGAATAGGATGCAAAAATAAAGATTATTGCATTCCTTTAACTATCAACAATTAGCAATAAATCGAAAATATCCGGGGTCGTATGGTGAAATTTGAAATTCGTGAATTCGTGGTCAATAAGTATTTATTATGTTGCAAATACCTATAAATGGTTAGATAGAATACTCATTAACAGGTATTGCCCTGTAATTGCATGACTTCTACATTTGCATAAAAATAAATCATTTCATCATGACAAGAATTGCTCAAAATCTTACCGATTTGATCGGAAATACGCCCCTTCTGGAGCTGTCGAATTTCAACAGGAAAAACAACCTGGAGGCTACAATCATTGCGAAGCTCGAATATTTTAATCCAGCAGGAAGTGTGAAAGATCGCATTGGTTTTGCCATGATCGATACCGCCGAAAAACAAGGACTCCTCAACAAGGACTCGGTAATTATTGAACCCACAAGTGGAAATACGGGAATCGCCCTAGCATTCGTAGCTGCTGCAAAAGGTTATCGGTTAATCATTTGCCTCCCCGAAACATTCAGCATCGAGCGCAGGAACCTGTTGAAGGCATTGGGCGCAGAATTGGTTTTAACACCTGGAAGCGAAGGGATGAAAGGGGCAATAAAAAGGGCAACCGATCTTGCTGCAGAAACGCCAAATTCATTTCTGCCACAGCAATTCAAGAATCCGGCAAATCCTGAAATCCATCGCAAGACAACTGCGGAAGAGATCTGGCGCGATACCGATGGCGATGTGGATATCTTTGTTTCAGGGATCGGAACAGGTGGAACAATTACCGGTGTTGGTGAAGTATTAAAAGCAAGGAAGCCTGGTGTGCAGATCATTGCAGTTGAACCAACCGATTCACCGGTTTTATCAGGTGGGAATCCCGGTCCACATAAAATTCAGGGGATAGGTGCCGGTTTCGTACCGGATGTTTTGAACCGTAGCGTGATCGACGAGATCATCACAGTAACCAACCAGCAATCGTTTGAAACAAGTCGTCAATTGGCACGGACAGAAGGTTTGCTTGTGGGGATTTCATGTGGTGCAGCAGCATATGCCGCTCTTGAGGTGGCCAAACGCCCCGAAAATAAAGGAAAAAAGATCGTGGTTATTTTACCCGATACAGGCGAACGTTACCTATCGACAATCCTGTATCAGTTTGATAACGAACCTATTAAAGCATAAAAAATATCCTGTTGGTAATGGCAAAGATTTCAAAAAATATTACAGATTTAATCGGGAATACGCCCCTTCTGGCTTTAAACCAGATTGGAAAATTGTATGGTCTTGATGCACAAATAATTGCAAAATTGGAGTCTTTCAATCCAGCACGCAGCGTAAAAGACCGGTTGGGGTTTGCAATGATCGATGTGGCAGAAAAACTGGATTGGATCGATAAAAACACTGTGATCATTGAACCGACAAGTGGCAATACCGGGATTGCCCTCGCTTACATTGCCGCTGCCAAAGGTTACCGGTTGATCCTCGTCATGCCCGACTCTATGAGCATCGAGCGCAGGAATATTTTAAAAGCATTGGGTGCCGAAGTTGTGTTGAGTCCCGGCTACGAAGGAATGGGTGGCGCGATCCGCAAGGCGACAGAATTGAAAAACAGTTTTCCGAAAGCGTTTATTCCCCAACAGTTCAACAATCCGGCAAATCCTGCCATTCACCGGAAAACTACTGCCATCGAAATTTGGGAAGATACCGGTGGTCAGGTTGATATTTTTGTTGCCGGAGTTGGAACAGGAGGAACAATTACAGGAGTTGGAGAAGTCTTGAAAGAAAAGAACCCGAAAATTAAAATTATTGCCGTTGAACCTTCTGATTCTTCCGTTCTCTCGGGTGAAAAATCAGGGCCTCACAAGATCCAGGGAATTGGTGCAGGATTCGTCCCCAATGTTTTAAACGTGAAGATCTATGACGAGATTTTCAAAGTAAGGAACGAAGATGCTTTTAACGTCAGTCGGGAGTTGGCAAGAAATGAAGGTTTACTCGTAGGTATTTCCTCAGGTGCAGCTACTTATGCTGCTATCCAGGTTGCCAAACGTCCCGAAAACAAAGGAAAACAAATTGTCGTGATCCTTCCGGATACCGGTGAGCGTTACCTTTCAACGGCCCTTTACCAATTTGAAAAAGAGAATGAAGGTCCTAAAGTGAATCCCGATGGAAACAATGTGATCTGATTCTGGTTATATTTGTTTTTTGAAAGTAATAATAAATATATGAGTACAATTCAGGTAAACGGTAAAGTTCAGGAGGTAAATGCTCCCATCGTGCTAATCGATCTGATCAAAGCCAACAATGTGGAGCAGCCCGAGATGGTGTCGGTTCAGGTAAACGGCGAATTTGTTGGTCGCGATGATTTCAGTACATTTCTTGTCAACAATGGCGATGAAGTTGATTTTCTTTATTTTATGGGAGGAGGTTCACGATGTTGAAGCCCAAAGGGTTTTCGACCAGGATCATTCACACTCCTTTTGCCAAGGATGATGTCAACCGTGCATTACACCAACCCATTTACAGCAATTCAGCTTTTGATTTTGAGTCGGCCGAACAGATGGAACTTGCCTTTCAGGGGCGTATTCCCGTTCATGCCTACTCCCGCATTACCAATCCGACTGTTGAAAATCTTGAACTTCGGATTAAACAGATTACAGGTTCTTTGAATGTTACGGCGTTAAGTTCAGGTATGGCTGCCATATCGAACGTGATCCTTCTGCTCGCTTCAACAGGAAGCAATATTATTGCCTCTAACCATTTGTTTGGCAATACCTATGTTTTTTTTGAATCGACCATCAAAGATTTTGGTATCGAGACCAGGTTCTGTGATCTGACAAATTCTGACGAGGTAAAGGCAAATATCGACAACAAGACAGTTGCTGTTTTTGTGGAAACAATCACGAACCCGCAATTGGAGGTTGTTGACCTGGCAGAATTGTCACGTGTTGCCCACGAATGCAATGTCCCACTGATAGCAGATTCAACCCTTACACCACCCAATGTTTTTAATGCAAAAGCATTTGGTGTTGATATTGAAGTGATTTCAAGTACAAAATGCATTTCGGGCGGAGCAACCAGCGTGGGTGGACTGATTGTTGATTATGGCACTTTCAATTGGAGCAAATCACCAAAACTGGCTTCCCTGTCCAAACGGTTCGGACCAATGGCCTTTAATTATAAATTACGTCGCGAGATTTTCAGGAACTTTGGGGCGTGCCTGTCACCATTTGCGGCTTATCTGCAAAGCCTTGGACTGGAAACACTTCAGCTCCGATTTGAAAAAGCCGCCAATAACTGTCGTGAACTGGCTGGGTTTCTGGAAACACTTCCACAGGTAAAGGCGGTAAATTATCCTGGTAAGGAAGGATCAAAATTCTATGGGATCAGCAAAAAACAGTTTGGAGAATATCCTGGAGCAATGCTCACCTTCGATTTTGAATCAAGGGAAGCCTGTTTCACGTTTATCAACCGGCTAGAGTTGATCAAACGTGCCACCAATGTTTACGACAATAAATCACTGATCATCCATCCGGCCTCAACGATCTATTGCGATTTTGATGCACAGAAACGTAAAGCAATCGATGTAAGTGATTTATCGATACGCCTTTCGTTGGGAATAGAAGATTTGGAAGATTTGAAGAACGATATTTTGCAAGCTCTAGCCTAGGAATGCATGGGGCATGGGGCAAGGAGCAGGGAGTATGGGCAGGAAGACCGAAGAAGGGATGACGGAGAATGGGAACGGTGCTTTATTGAAATAGGCAATCATATGAAAAGGTTGAAATAAAGTTGACGAATTGGTTGATAATTCCCGGTGTATTGGAGAATATGAGGATTCGTTTTGGCACAATCAATAACCGTAGGTGTTAAACTATTGTAGAAAAAGGACATGTTCCGGGGGAATGAGGCGCAATCAGGATGTAATCAAAAGGATTACAGATCACTGCGCCGCAACGCAAAGGCAGACTATATTTGAAAACGGAGCTTGGAGAATAAAAAATAGGATTTGGAATCAGCTACTCATTTAAAGCACTTGCAGCCAAGCCAGCCGCCAGTTGCCAGCCGCCAGTAGCAATATAAAATAGAGCAAATATTAAAAGAAGCATGGATTTTACAGAAGATCAGATACATCGTTACAGTCGCCACATTATCCTTCAGGATGTTGGGGTCGAAGGTCAGGAGAAAATCAGCAATGGGAAGGTGTTGATCATAGGTGCAGGAGGATTAGGCGCACCGGTTGCACTTTATCTCGCCGCAGCAGGTGTCGGAACCATTGGCATCATTGATGGTGACGTAGTCGATTTGTCGAACCTGCAACGTCAGGTGATCCATTTCACTGCCGATGTCAATAAAGCCAAGGTACTTTCGGCCAAAGAGAAGATCAACCAGTTAAACCCTGATGTTAATGTCATTACCTATCAGGAATTGCTGACTGCTGCAAACGCATTTGATATTATTAAGGACTACGACTTTATCGTGGATGGTACTGACAATTTTCCAGTAAAATTCCTGATCAACGATGCCTGTGTGATGGCAGGCAAACCATTTTCGCATGGCGGCATCCTTCGATTCGACGGTCAAACCATGACAGTTGTTCCAGGATCGGCATGTTACCGGTGTGTCTTTCATGCACCACCTCCACCGAATGCAGTTCCAACCTGTTCGCAAGCCGGAGTTTTAGGGGCAATTGCAGGCATTTTGGGTACAATCCAGGCCACTGAGGTCTTGAAATATTTGACTGGTGTTGGGGAATTGCTCACCAACCGGCTACTGACTTTCAATGCCAAAACGATGGAATTCAGGACGATCAAAGTCAAACACAACCACAAATGTTCTGTTTGCGGCGATCATCCAACTATCACTGAATTAATAGATTACGAACAGGCTACCTGTGAGTTGAAAAGTAAACAATAAATTATGGGAATCACTGAATTTGCACTTAATAATCAACCAAAAGAGACAAAGAAGCTTTCGCTGATCTGTTTCAGCGGCGACTTCGACAAACTGGTAGCCACCTTCACTTTAGCCACAGGGGCAGCAGCAGTGGGTTATGAGGTCAATATCTTCTTTACCTTCTGGGGACTTGATGCAATCAAAAAGAAACAGGGACGTGCTTTCGTTGGGAAGGGCTTCCTTCCAAAACTGTTTGGGTTTTTTATGGGTGGATTGGGAAGTTCCCCGGTAAGCAGGTTAAATTTCTGTGGATTGAGTCCTACCATTTTCAGGTATCTGATGCGCAAGAGAAATGTGGCAACTCTCGAAGAGTTGGTTGAAGCAGCTAAGATATTGGAAATCAATCTATATGCATGCGAAATGGCGATGCATATCCTCGGTCTCGAAAAAACCGACTTTATCCATGAAGTAAAGGATGTGCTTGGTGTAGCTACTTTCCTTGAACTCTCCGAAGGTGGAAGGACGATGTTTATTTGAAAGATTTCAGTTCCAATCAGCATTATCAACTTAGGGCACTACAATCATCCTTATGAAAACCGCCAGCCGCCAGTTGCCAGCCGCTAAATATTAATTTTAAAACAACATTCTATATATGTCTACAGTCCAATTAGATATCACAAAAGAGCATTGTCCGATGACTTTTGTAAAAACGAAGATCCAACTCTCGAAACTGAAACCGGGGGATATCCTGGAGGTATTGCTTACCGAAGGTGAACCACTTCAGAATGTACCCCGCAGTTCCAGAGAACAAGGTTTCAATGTATTGGAAGTCTCCCATGTTCAGGGAAATGTGCATCGGGTTCTTATTCAGAAGTAGGTGGCTAGCTTCTGGCAGTTGGCTTCTGGCAACTGGCTTGTATCGTAATCCAGAAGCAGAATTTCCTTCGCAAGAAAGTCTGCCAGCGGCCAGTTGCCAACCGCCAATCGCAATCTTAAGACTGCCAGCCGCAAGTTGCCAGCCGCCAGCCGCATAAATTAGGGAGCATTAAACAATATTAAACGCAAGATAATGTTAAGGATATCACAACAAGTTTTAGACGGAATCATCGATCATGCCCGGAATGGTTTGCCCGAAGAAGTGTGTGGTTATCTCGCCGGAATTGATGGGGAGGTTACCCGGCAATTCAGGTTGACCAACATTGACCACAGCAATGAACATTTTTCATTCGATCCTGCAGAACAATTTCAGGCTGTTCGTGAGGCACGTAAAGCTGGTTTGCAGATATTGGCAAACTATCATAGCCATCCCGAATCGCCGGCACGACCCTCGGTTGAAGATATCCGTCTGGCATACGATCCTGAAATCAGTTATGTGATCGTTTCAATGGCTGCCGAATTGCCCGATCTAAAATCGTTCCTGATCCGCAAAGGTGAAGTTGAAAAGGAAGAGATAGAGGCTTTTTGATTGGTAATATTTTACTCAATCAAATGGCAACTAAAAAAGCAACTGGCAACTGGTTTCTGGCAACTGGCAAAAACAACTAACCATTAGAATTACCTGCCAGATTAGTTTTTAAATTTAAGATTGCAATCAATGCTGAATAGAACAGAGCTAACATGGGATAATTTCCCCTGGTGGTTGTCTTTTGTCCCAAAAATTGATGTTAAAATATAGATATAAAATTAATATTGAATTAGTTACAAAGTAATACCGAAGTATCATGGCTAAAAATGATTTACAAAGAAGTGTCACCACGGCTACAGCCCGTCAGTTATCCACAACAACCAAAACCGGACCTCAAATGGGGTCGATTACCCCACGACTGTTATTGAAACTCCTACCATGGGTGCAGGTTGACTCGGGAACTTATCGTGGGAACCGGACAAAGGTGGAGCTCAAAAAAGCTGAACGGATCGAAATCGAATACCTTGAAGGCATCCCCTCCTTTCGCGCCGATTCGCTGCGCCGGATCCCTCTGTTCTCCAATATTGATGTGGAAATTGTAAATCGCTTGGCAAAACGTTTTGTCATTGAAGAGGTAGAATTGGGTAATAATCTGATTATCGAAGGTGAAGACCGTCAGAAATTTTTTATCATCGCCTCAGGCCAGGTCGAGGTCCTGAGCAAGGGTCATCATGGTGAGGAACTTCGTGTCGGGTTATTGTCGCAAGGGGAATATTTTGGCGAAGCCGACCTGATTTCGGATAAATCATCCTCAGTAACCGTCCGTTCCATCACTCCGGGGATTTTCTTTACGCTGAGCAGTACCGAACTGGAAACAATCACAAAGGAGGTTCCCGATTTTCGTGAACAGTTCCAGAAAGCCGTTGACGAACACCTTCGTTTAAAGGCAACTGTCAACACACATGGAGAGAAGCACATCGACCTTGTTTCCGGTCACGAAGAGGACAATATCATTCCTGAGACTTACATCGACTACGAGGAGAACCCACGTGAATATTCACTTAACACCCTTCAAACCATAGTAAGGGTGCACACCCGTGTTTCCGATTTGTACAACAATCCGTACAACCAGCTCGAACAACAGATGCGCCTGAGTATCGAAAGCATTAAGGAACGGCAGGAGTGGGAACTGATCAACAACAAAACGTTCGGTTTGTTGAACAGCGTTGAACCGGGATACCGTATCAGTACCCGTTATGGTGCACCAACCCCCGATGATCTGGATGAATTGTTATCGCTGGTCTGGAAAAACCCCGCATTCTTTATTGCTCATCCGCGGGCAATTGCAGCGTTCGAACGTGAATGTACCTGGAGGGGTGTACCACCTGTCACAACCAACATCTTTGGGGTTCCTGCAATTTCATGGCGCGGTGTACCTATCATTCCAAGTGACAAACTCGAAATCAAAGGGCAGTACCTTACCAATCGTGGCGTAGGCACAACCAGCATTATCCTGGTGAGGATCGGTGAAAACGAGCAGGGGGTCGTTGGATTGCAGCAGTCGGGTATTCCCGGTGAAATTGCCCCTAGCCTTTCAGCTCGCTTGATGGGATTGGACAAATTTGGTGTCGCTTCCTACCTGTTGACCAAATATTTCTCACTGGCTTCGTTGACCGATGATGCGATAGCCGTACTTGAAAATGTGGAAGTCGGGTATTATCACGATTATCAGCACCGCAACAGCATCGAAAAATAATTCCTTTAAATGCGACCATTATGCAATTAGATAATCTGCAGTTCGACAATCTCAATAGTGACTTTGAATTGCCAGGTATTGGGCTGTTAAGGGAGATTGCGTCCGAACATTGTCCATTGGGAGAGGACCAGCCTGGTTTACAATTGATTGAAGATGATGACCTGAACCTTGCCTCGGTCTATGAATCTTTTGATCGGATTTCGGGAACCGGAGGCATACAGGGAAACACAGGTCATGTGCCAATTTTCGATCAGGGAATATTTTCAGGTGGATTGCCGATAGGCGATGAGTTAAAATCGCTACTGAATAAAAATCACAACAACAATTTGCAATATGCTGCTGAACAAGGGTTTGCGTCTTCGACGTTCTCGGATTATTCTTTTGGCCGTGACCAGCAACTGACTTACAACACCCGTGATACGTTTGACATCCTTTCGATCCGCAAAGATTTTCCGATCCTCCAGCAAAAGGTAAACGGCAAAGACCTGATCTGGTTCGACAATGCAGCAACGACACAGAAACCGCGAAGTGTGATCAATGAGATTGCCCGGTTTTACGAACAGGACAACTCGAACATCCACCGTGCAGCGCATACCCTTGCGGCACGTTCGAGCGATGCGTATGAAAAAGCCCGTGAAAAGGTGAAGAACTTTATCGGGGCTTCGTCAACCGAGGAGATTATTTTCGTCCGTGGAACAACCGAAGGGATAAATCTGGTAGCGCAGACTTTTGGCCGTAAGTTTATTCAGCCCGGTGACGAGATCATCATCTCGACACTCGACCATCACGCTAATATTGTTCCCTGGCAGCAACTTGCAAAGGAGAAAGGGGCAAAACTGCTGGCCATCCCGATCAACGACAATGGTGACATCATCCTTGAGGATTACGAAAAACTGCTTGGACCGCGCACCAAAATTGTTTCTGTAAGTCACGTCAACAACACTTTCGGAACCATCCTACCGGTGAAAGCAATTGTCGATCTGGCAAAACGGTGGGGGGCAAGGGTATTGATCGACGGGGCGCAATCTGTCGCGCACACCCCGATTAATGTTCAGGAACTGGGAGCAGACTTCTTTGTCTTTTCAGGACATAAAATATACGCACCCAATGGGATAGGTGTTGTTTATGGAAAAAAGGAACTGCTTGAAATCATCCCTCCCTGGCAAGGTGGCGGGAACATGATCAAGGATGTACGGATAGAGGAGACTGTTTTTAACGATCCGCCTGCAAAGTTTGAGGCCGGGACACCCAACGTTGCCGATGCTGTTGGTCTGGGTTTTGCACTTGACTATGTGAGCCGACTTGGGATTCCCAATATTTCAAAATACGAACATGAGCTCACCGAATATGCGCGTGAAGAATTGGCAAAAATCAACGGTTTGCGGTTGATCGGAAACCCAAAAGAAAGGGTTAGCGTGGTCTCCTTCGATTTAAAAAACATCCCCACTCCCG
>JBAXWR010000179.1:0-14835 GCA_037128295.1 Mariniphaga sp. | reverse complement strand
ATGATATGCCAAGCATTTCGCGTATCTGCAATAGGGCAATTCTATTGAAACATGGGGAAGTTCTGTTTAATGGTGACACACTCGAAGGAGTAGAATTGTACAATATTCAAAATGAGGAAGATTCAGAAAATACATCGGGAAGAATTGAATTGATTTACCCCGTTACGAAATTTAGTGTAAACCAACAGTTTGAAACGATCAAGTTCAATCAAAATTTTCCATTAAATATTGACATTGAATCAGATAAAGAACTGGAAAATATTACGCTCAGGATTAATATTTTTAATAAAGGCGAAAATTATGTCGCATCTAGTGTCATTGAATCAAAAAAATATAATATAAAATTGTTCAAAGGTTTGACCAGATGGAATATAAATTTATCAGCCCTCCCGCTAAAAGCTGGTAAATACTATATATCAAGCGGATTAACTGATGAAAAAGGTAGTTTAATTGCAATTTCCCATATGCAAAATCAGGTAATAGTTACAGGTGGACATCCTGGCGTTGTCGCAGATTGCCAACTTGATATAACCGAATGGAAGTATAACAAAAATATCACTTTATGAAAGCAGTAATTTTGGCAGGTGGGCTCGGAACCAGAATAAGTGAAGAATCTCACTTAAAACCCAAACCAATGATCGAGATTGGGGGTAAACCTATTCTCTGGCATATTATGAAGATGTATGGTGCTTACGGAATAAATGAATTTATTATTTGTTGCGGCTATAAAGGATATGCAATAAAGGAATATTTCGCCAACTATTTTTTGCACATGTCCGATGTGACTTTTGACATGACCAGTAATCAAATGGTAGTCCATCAGCAACATGCAGAACCATGGAAAGTTACATTGGTTGAAACCGGAGAATTGACTCAAACAGGGGGAAGAATAAAACGGATTAAAGAATATATTGACGGTACTTTTTGTTTAACTTATGGCGACGGGGTAAGCGATATTAACATAATAGAATTGATTGATTTCCATTTTAAACAGGGAACATTGGCAACCGTAACTGCTATACAGCCTGCCGGGCGTTTTGGTTCTTTGGAGATTTCCGGAAGCCGGGTAAAGTCATTTATTGAAAAACCTGTTGGAGATTTACGATGGATAAGTGGTGGATTTTTTGTCTGTGAACCTGCTGTAATTGATTTAATAAATGATGATCAAACTATTTGGGAACGGGAGCCACTTGAAAAATTAACCATTGATAATCAGTTGTCTGTATGGAAACATGAAGGATTTTGGGGAACCATGGATACGCTACGTGAGAAAATGTACCTAGAAGAACTTTGGGCAAATAATAAAGCAACATGGAAAAAATGGTAAAATAATCAATTATTTGAATAGATTTTCTTGATATCATCCTTTATAATTCTAACATGGACATGGGAAAATCACGCATTGATAATATTACTAAAAAAAATAATTCGGTTGTCTTTAAACATAACGGTTACTATCATGAAATAGATACTTTGGGGGTTAACCTTTATTTCGACAAAATGAATTAGGCAAATCCAGTAGGTAATTAAAAAATAAAAATCAGAAAATATGAATACGATTGTTTATGAAGATATTAAGCAGGTAATCAAAAACCTAGGTAGTGATGTTTACAAGTTTGAGGGTAAAAAAGTATTAATTACAGGATATAAAGGCTTTCTGGGAGCAAATTATTGTGCTTTTTTTTCTGTTTTAAACAGGGAAGTGTTTAAACACAAATCCAGTGTTGTATGTATGGACAATAATATTGTTGACCTTGACGACAGAGTAAGTGAATTAACCAAAGGGTTTCAGGTTATTAATGGCAACGGTGTTTTAAATTTGCCTGAAAAAGATTTTAACTATGTTATCCATTGTGCAGGAATTGCTTCCCCAACCTATTACAGAAAATATCCCCTTGAAACAATATCAGTAAATGCAATCGGGTATTGGGATTTTTTAAACAACTTAAATCATGATATTTTAGAAGGTTTTTTGTATTTCAGTACCAGTGAAATTTATGGTGATCCTGATAATGTAAATATTCCAACACCGGAGGATTACCGTGGAAATGTTTCTTGCACAGGTCCACGTGCATGTTATGATGAAAGTAAGCGTTTGGGTGAAACCATTTCTATTTCATTTTACCAACAAAAAGGTTTACCTGTAAAAATAGTTAGACCTTTTAATGTTTATGGTCCATTTATGAGATTAAACGACAAGAGAGTAATCCCTGATTTTGTAAAATACGCCTTTGAAAAAGGGGTAATTAAACTGTTTAGCGATGGTAAACCTACCAGGGCTTTTTGTTATATTTCTGACGCATTAACAGGTTTTACGAAAGTTCTGCTTATTGGTAAACCTGGAAGACCTTATAATGTTGGTAATGATACATGTGAAACCAGTATGTGGGAATTGGCAGAATTAGTTGCCAATAAAATTGGAAATGTAAAATACTCCTGGACAGTTAGTGAAGAAAAGGACTACCTAACAGATAACCCTAATAGAAGGTGCCCAGTAATTAAGAGGGCAAAAGAAGAATTGGGTTATCAACCTTTTGTTAATATTGAAGATGGATTAACAAGGGTAATTAATTGGTATAAAGAAATTTATTTTAACAATAAAAAATAATTATGAAAATTGGAGTATTTGGAACAGGGTATGTTGGACTTATTACTGCAGTTGGATTAGCAAACACTGGCAAACAAGTTATTTGTATCGATAATGATTTGGATAAGGTTCAAAAAATAAACAAAGGCATTTCACCAATATATGAACCTGGATTAAATGAACTTCTCATTAAGAACAAAGATAGAATAGATATTACAACTGATGCTAAATCTGCGATTATCGAATCAGATGTTATTATTATTGCTGTTGGGACACCTTTTGATGGGGAACATATTGACCTTACCTTTATTAAACAAGCTGCAATTGAAATTGGTGAAGCTATTGCAAATACGGATGATTATAAAATAATTGTGGTAAAAAGTACTGTAGTACCTGAAACTACTTTGAAAGTAGTGAAACCACTTGTGCTGGAAAAATCAGGTAAGTCAGAAGATAAAGTTGGATTTGCCATGAACCCAGAATTTTTAAGGGAAGGCAATGCTGTGGAAGATTTTCTTAATCCCGATAGAATAGTACTTGGTGTGTCGTCAGAAAAAGTGGAGGCTGTTTTACGCGAAGTTTATGATGGCTACGGGAAAGTCGATATTGTCGTCACGAACATAACAACAGCAGAGATGATAAAATATGCGGCAAATTCATTTTTAGCACTTACTATATCCTATGCCAATGAAATTGCTCGTATTTGTGAGTTATTGACCGGTGTGGATTCTCAAGAGGTTTTTAACGGTGTTATTCTTGATAAAAGGTTTTCACCCATTATTGACGAACTAAGAATAATACCTAAACTCTCTGACTACCTAAGGGCAGGAATAGGTTTTGGGGGAAGTTGCTTCCCAAAAGATGTTAAGGCATTAAATTCTTTTGCAATAGACAAGGGCCTTGAAAGCGATATTCTTCAAGCACTTTTGAAAGTAAACAATTCACAGTTAAAGCATGTTTTTAACCTTGGGTTAAATGCACATTACGGGAAAGTGCAGAAAATTGCCATCTTAGGTACAGCCTTTAAGCCAGATACTGATGACATCAGGGAATCACCTGGAATAAAACTCGCGCAACTTGCACTTGAATATAACTTCAAGGTAATTGCACATGATTACGTTGCATTGGCAAATACAAAGAAACATTTTGGCGATTTGTTGGAATATACAGATGATCCTATGCTTGCTGTTAAAGGTGCAGATTTGGTGTTTGTTACAACAATTTGGGAAAAATATCTTGATTATTCAGACGAAGATTATCAGGCTGCTATGAAAGATAATACACTTATAATTGATACAAGGTCTCATTTTACAAGCAGGTTAAAACAGCCTTGGCGCTTAAGGATTGGCCTTGGTGATTAAAGAATCCACCTTCTAAGAAGGTGGACTTAATAAAGGCCCCTATAAGTGGCCAAAGTCAAACTGCTGTTGCTCTTCTGGGCGTTCTTGTTTTTCTTGATATATTACATATTTCTTGATTTTTTCCTCGTCAAGACCAATCGTATTAACGCAATATCCTCTTGCCCAAAAATGATTGCCCCAGTAAGGCTTCTTTTTCAACTGAAGATAACTTTTGAAGATTTTGATCGCGGTTTTCCCTTTCAAAATCCCCATAAGTTGTGATACCGACAATTTTAGTGGAATGCTAACTATCAGGTGAAAATGGTCGATCTGAATATTCATTTCAACTAAATCACATGATTTCCATTCGAGTAACATCAGTAGATCTTTGTTTAACAATTCTTTGACAAGACCTTCAAGAATTCGAAATCTGTATTTCGGTGTCCATACAATATGATAGGTACACCGATAGAAGACATAGCTTAATTTTTTATATTCACTCATGTCACGAAATTAATATTTTTCAGGCATTGCCAATTATACATAACCACCACCAAAGGAGGTGGTATTAAAGTTTTAATAAAAATACTTCTATGAAATTTATTGAACAACGAATTAAGGGAGTATTTGAAGTTCGTCTCAATCCTTTACATGATTCACGTGGTTTTTTTATGAGAACATTTGATGTCAAATTGTTTGATGAAATTGGCTACACCTATGAATGGGTGCAGGAAAATCATTCTTTAAGTATTGAAAGAAACGTATTAAGGGGCTTGCATTTCCAATTTTCCCCATTTGCAGAAACAAAACTTGTCAGAGTTATCAGGGGTTCTGTTTTGGATGTATATGTTGACCTTCGTCGCAATTCTGAAACTTTTGGGGAATGGGGTTCCATTGTTTTAACTTCTGTTTTTAAAAATATGGCATTTATTCCCAGGGGGTTTGCACATGGTTATCTTACCTTGGAAGACTATACGGAAGTTATTTATAAAGTTGATAATTTTTATTATCCAGAAAGTGAAAGTGGCATTATATGGAATGACAAAGAATTATCAATCAATTGGGGTATTGACAATCCAATTCTTTCGGACAAGGACACCAAACTGCTTTCATTTAATGAATTTGTTATAAATTCCGAAGCAATAAAACTATAAAATAATGAATATCCGATTATTTAAACCTTCCCTTGGAGAAGAAGAATTAAGTGCTGTAAAAGACGCATTTGACCGTTCATGGGTAGGCCTTGGACCTAAAGTAAATGAATTTGAGGAGGCATGGGAAAACTTTATTGGTTGTAATGAAGCGATTGCCTTGAATTCTGCCACGGCGGCATTACACCTGTCACTCGCAGTTTTCAGGTTTCCTGAAGGCAAAAAGGTATTGGTTCCCTCCCTAACTTTCTCAGCTACTGCGTCTGCAATATTGTACAATCGGTTGATACCGGTTTTTGTGGACAGCGATCCTGTTACATTAGGGATGGATTTGAACGATTTGGACAGAAAGTATGACAAAGATTGTGTTGCAGTAATGCCTGTTCATTATGCAGGGCATCCTGTTCCGATGGAAAAATTAGTTCCATGGGCTCGCGAACGAAACTTAAAGATCATTGAAGATTGCGCCCATACTTCAGGTAGCCTATACAAGGGAATTCCTTTGGGTTTATGGGGCGATATTGGTTGTTATAGTTTTGAAGAAAAAAAACTAATGACAACAGGCGATGGTGGAATGATTTGTTCAAATGACCCTGATTTGCTAAAAGATGTCAGGGCTATGCGTTGGGTTGGTATCGATAAGGACAACTGGAAAACAGCTCTGTCGTACGTTGATGCCAACAAGGATGCAATGCATTGGTTTTATGAACTTAACGTTCTTGGCTACAAATACAATATGAACGATTTAGCTGCATCAATTGGCTTGGTTCAACTGGGGAAATTACCAGCGATGAACAATAAAAGGGCAAAAATAATTTCAAATTATCTGGAAGGTTTAAATAACATTAGTGGTGTTGAACCTCTTTTGCCTTATGAACCCGGAAAGTATGTTTATCAGATGTTTGGAATTAGGGTCAATAATAAAGATGAAATGATACTTCATCTCAAATCGAAAGGTATTGCAACAGGATGCCATTATACACCCTTATCAGTTCAGCCCCTCTTCTCGAAATGGGGACATAATTGCCCTTATATTGAAAAAGAAATTGATCGGTGCATTACTTTGCCATTGCACACAGACATTACTCAGGAGAACGTTGAATATATAATAGAACAGATTCGTGTTAAAGCATGAAAAAAATAATCATCTGGGGCGCTACCGGCCATTCTATCGTTCTTGAAGAAATCTTATCAAAAGATTTTGAAATCATTGCAATTTTTGACAATAATGTGAATGTTGAAAGCCCATTTGAATCAATTAAAATTTATAATGGTGAAAATGGTTTTACAAATTGGTTGAAAATTGAGCGACCGAACTGTTCGGAAATGTATTTTACAGTTGCTATTGGGGGCTCAAAGGGAAAAGATAGAACAGAGATTAGCAAATTTTTGAAAGCTTATGGGATGACTTCAGTTGATTGTATTCACAACACAGCGTCAGTAGGAAAAGGGCTTGTCAAAGGGGAAGGCTGTCATATTCTGGCAAATTCGACCATAGGAGTTAGGTGTAAAATCGATAATCAAGTGATTATTAATACAGCATCTTCTATTGATCATGAATGTACCCTTGGAAATGGTGTTCACATTGGCCCTGGAGCAACTTTAGCCGGTTGTATAGAAGTAGGAGATAATACTTTTATTGGAACGGGTGCGAGTATTCTGCCAAGAATTAAGATTGGATCAAATAGTATTGTAGGAGCAGGTGCAGTTGTAACCAAGGATATCCCTGATAATGTGATTGCATATGGAAATCCCGCAAAAGTAATCCGAAATATCTAATATTATATTTGACAATGCTGAATTCTTTGGTTTCAATTGGGGTTCCTTGTTATAACAGGCCAATAGGGCTTGATCGGTTATTATCGCAGCTTTCAAGACAAAGTTTTTCCGACATAGAAATCATCGTTTCGGATAATTATTCACCGGATAAAAGTGTGATTTCAATAGCAAGAAAGCATGCCTTAACTGATCCGAGGATAAAAGTTTTTCAGCAGTCCAAAAATATTGGTGCGGTTGGAAATCATGATTTTGTCAAAAAACGGGCACAAGGAAAATATTTTTTATGGGTTCATGATGACGATGAGCTCCCCGAAAATTATATTGAAATTTGCCTGAAACATTTAGAAGCAGTGCCAGAAGCCACTTTAGTCGGTCCAAGTTGCGACAGGTATCTGGATGGGGAATTTTGGCTGACACCTGATAATTGGTCAAGTGAAGGACAAAAAACATATGAAAGATTATCAACTTTAATGCCAGATGGTTTTAATTGCCATTGGAGATTCGAACAATACTTAAGTGGCTTATTTTTGCTGGAAGCTGCCCCAAATCACGTTTCAAAAGATTTTAAATCACAATTTCACCATTTTTTTGTACTTTCTGAGGCAGGATCAATTATTCATGCGCCTGAACTAAAACTAATAAAACATACTGATCAGGAAAATATCAGGAAATACACTACTGGAGAAATTTATCGAAGACATTGGATATTGAAGTTTTTTGGATGGGATACTGTCGAGAGTGTTCAACAATGTATGCCAATAACGCTTCAAATGTTGAGAACCATTATTGGAAGTAAGCGGCTAACAATAAAAGAAAAGTACAAACTTATCGCTCAATGTGTTCATCTTTTTGTACGATACTCGGTAAAGGATGAGACGAATAGGTTTAGAAGGAAGCATAACTTCAAACGAATAAAGCGAATTCCCAGTTGGATAGGTGGAAAAATCAAAAATAGTTTAACAAAATCAATTTCTATACTTACTCCCTATATCTGAGCCAAAAATACCGATATTATGGATCATTCCGAAATCAATCACCCTCTTAAAGGTAAGCGAATAATTATTGTTCAACAGTCTCTTGAAATGGGTGGCGCTGAACGGCAGGGTTTACATTTGGCTGAATGGTTGGTCAATCGTTGTGGTGCAAATGTAGAATTCTGGGGTTTTCATACATGGGGTCAAGCTGCATTGAAGTGTGAAGAATTAGGAATTAAATGTCGTTTAGTGGAATGGGACTGGAATGGACCTCTGATCGAAAGGATTAAAGGAATAATTAAATTCGGTATTGTTCTTAGAAAAGCAAAACCTGATATAATATTACCCTATACAATGCCAGCCAACATTGCATGTGGAATAGTATGGCGGTTTACAGGGGCAAAAACATGCATCTGGAATCAGAGAGATGTGGGTATGCAAAGATTTGGCAAGAATTGGGAAATTCTTGCAGTAAAATTAATACCCAATTTTATATGTAATTCTAACCATGCAAAAGTTTTTTTAACTACAGCTTTAGGAATCAACAAAAAAAACGTAAATATTATATACAATGGAGTAGCACTTAATCCGGTTGTCTCAACGCGCCAACAGTGGAGAAAGAATTTAGGTGTTAATGAAAAAACAGTTTTGGCGTGTATGATTGCTAATTTACATTCGTTCAAAGATCACCCTACCTTATTAATGGCTTGGTCGCACGTAATTAATAGCTGGGCAGACCCTTCAAATTGCCCCAAACTTTTACTCGCTGGCCATGACTATGGAACTGGTAATTCGTTGAAAGCTTTGGCTGATGAATTAAAAATAGCTGATCACATCTATTTTCTGGGGTCGGTAAAAGATATTACCGGTCTTTTATCGGCTGTTGACTTTGCAGTTTTCAGTTCGATAAACGAAGGTATCCCAAATGGAGTTCTTGAACCGATGGCAGCAGGCTTAGCGGTTACGGGAACCGATATCCCAGGGATTCGCGTAGCTTTAGGGGATAGTATGACAATATGGCTTTGTCCGCCTAATGACAAAGCCTTTTTAGCTGAAAACATATTGATTCTAGCAAAATCCTCCAACCTAAGAGATTCTATTGGTAGATTAAATATTGAGAGAGTTCAAAAAGTTTTTAGTGTTGAAAATATGTGTCAACTTACATGTAATATTATAGTTAATGATCTAAATATTAATAATATAAATTATACTTATTTAACAAATCATGTCAATGCCTAATATAAGTGTTATAGTGCCTTGTTACAATCAGGCTCATTTTTTGCCCGATACTTTGAATAGTGTATTGGAACAAACATACCATGATTGGGAGTGTATCATTGTTAACGACGGATCGCCTGATAATACTGAAAATGTTGCACTTGATTGGTGCATTAAGGATTCAAGGTTTAAATATATAAAAAAGGAAAATGGTGGATTAAGTAGTGCAAGAAATGTCGGATTAAATTTGGCAAAAGGGAATTGGATTCAATTTTTAGATTCCGACGATGTTATCTTACCCTTAAAATTTGAGAGGCAAATAACCTTACTAAAAAACTCAAATGGAATAGGATTATGTTATTGTGATTATACAAGAGGGACAATTGAAGATATTTATAAAGCACCTACACCACCTGGTCCATATCTGCCACTACCAAATGTTTCGACTTTTTTAGAACAAATGGCAAGTGACTGGGAAACAAGGGTCTCAATTCCACCACATTGTTTTCTTTTCGATGCCAGAATATTCGAGGAAAGAAAAATTAGATTTGATACTGGGTTGGCCAATCATGAAGATTGGGAGTGTTGGATGCAAATTGCTCTTTTAAATGTAAATATTTTTTCAGTTAATGATAATTTGGCGATTTATCGTTACAACACGGGTTCTATGAGTTATAACTTCCGTCCCATGCGGGACGGCTTTTTAAAAGCAATTGATAAACTAATTCGGCAGAACAAAAGCAATGAAGCACTCTGTATTTTATTAAAAAATAAACGAAAAGAAACTTCAAATTCCTATAAAGGATTAATAGTGAACGAAAGTAAAGCTTATAGAACATGGTTGAAAGTCCGCTACGTTATTTCAAAGATCATACCAAATAGTTTATTAAAATTAATTAAGCAGAATTTTTATAGTTAACATAGGTTAGGTAAAATCATATAAATATATTAATTTATGGTTCTAAAAATCCCTTCCTCTAAATTGGTGAAAAACAAATTCCTTGAAAACTGCAATCTGCTGTCAGAAACCATGTGCGTGACGAGCAACTTGCCTTAATTAGTGTCTGGGCATGGATATCTATCCCTAGGAATTTTCATCTTTCTTCTTTGTGCAATTCGCTACAATATTTTTAATTGCTTTTCTTTTGTGGTGTGTGGTTCCAATGCTCTACCCAAGAATATGACATACTTGTTTCTTATGAAAAGAATATTGATTTCAATTGACAGTTTTTACGATGGTGGAGCAGAGATGTTTGCAATTCGGTTGGCTAATGGTCTAACTGAAAGATATGAAGTACATATGATGGAATTCATGTCCTCAGCATCAAAAATTAAAGCACAAAAAAAACAGGTCGATCCCAAGGTTAGAATATTTACTCCTGAATATTCATTTATTTTAAGAAAATTATTACAACTAAAAAATCTATTGCCAAGTGTTTTTGAAAAGTACATTACTTATTTTATTGGCCAATATCCATATGTTTGTATTCGGAATTATATAATTAAAAACAGTATTGAAATAGTAAATAGCCATGCGATAGAACACAACTCCATTTTGGTTCGTATAAAAAAAAATCTACCTAACCTAAAATTGGTGCTGTCGTTACATGGTCATTACGAGTTATACCGTAAGAATTATGAGGTAGAAAGGTTCAATGCCTTAATCCATAATCATATTTCAGGATTTAACAGAATTATTTATACGACTCAAGACCAACTGAATACATTTACTGAATTTGGATTGGAAGCTTCCAAGGCAACAAAAATTTTTTATGGATTGGCTTTTAACATCCATAAAGATCAAATAAAGCCCGTCCTTCCTGGAAAGATTCTCAGATTGATTTTGGTATCAAGAGCAATAATCGAAAAAGGTTGGGTTGAAGCCATTCAGGCAGTTGAATCAATAAATAAATCTGGTATAAAGGTAAGCATTTTGTTAGTTGGTGATGGTCCAATTCTAACTGAGCTTAAAAGTAAAAATCAACATGAGTTTATTAAGTTTACAGGAAATATTGAAAATGTTTTTCCCCTTATACAAGATGTGCATATAGGCCTTCTCCCAACCTATTATCATGCTGAAAGCTTTCCAAACTCAATAATTGAATATTTATCATGTGGTAAGCCTGTAATAGCTTCAAATATTGGTGCAATTTCAGAAATGTTAACCTACGAAAATGAAATAGCAGGTGAACTAATTGACTGTGTGCGTGGCAATCCTATTTGTATTTACGATTTAAAAACATTGATCATGAAATATATCGATAATCCTGGTCTATACCAATCCAAAGTAAAACTGGCTTTACAAGCTTCCGAAAAGTTTAAGCTAAACACTTGTATAAAGGAGTATAGTAATATTTTTTAATTTATATTTTCCACCATGTTTTATAAAATAAAAATGTTTAAAATACGTTCCATAGCTTTTTATCTTCCGCAATTTCATGCTATTCCCGAAAACGATAAAGCATGGGGCAAAGGGTTTACCGAATGGACTAATGTGAAAAAAGCAATACCGCTATTTAAAGGTCATTACCAACCACACGTTCCACATGAAAGTGTGGGATATTACGACCTAAATGATCCTGCGGTAATGGTTCGCCAGGTGGCTATGGCGAAAGAGTATGGTATCTCTGGCTTTTGCTTTTATCATTATTGGTTCAATGGGAAAAAACTATTAGAAACACCTGTAAATAATTTTTTAAAATTAGCTAATAAAATTGATTTTCCATTTTGCCTTTGCTGGGCAAATGAAAATTGGACACGTCGTTGGGATGGATTAGATAATGAAATAATAATTGAACAGAGTCATAGCAAAGAAGATGATTTAGCATTTATACTTGATAAAATCCCATTTTTTAATGACGAACGATACATTAAAATAGACAATAAACCTATATTATTAGTTTATAGAACAGAGTTATTACCCAACGCAAAAAAAACAGCCGATATTTGGCGAACTGCTATGCGAGAACATGGAATTGGTGAAATATATTTAATTCGTGTAGAAAGTTTTTTATCTAATTTTAATCCCATTGATATTAATTTTGATGCAAGTGTTGAATTTGCTCCAGATAGGTGGAATAATGGAACCCAATTATTTCCGGAATCCAATGGAACCAATAATCCGCCTTATATGTCAGATTATTTAGATACAGTTTTAAAGACATTAACTAAAAAAATGCCAAATTATAAATTATACCGATCAGCATTTCCTAATTGGGACAATACTGCGAGAAGAGGTTTCGCGGGTTCCGGGTTCTTGAATAATGACCCAAAAGTTTTTGAACTTTACTTACAGCAAATTGTTAATTATACATTGAAAAATATGAATATTGCAGAGCAATTTATTTTTATCAATGCGTGGAACGAATGGGGTGAAGGATGTCATTTAGAGCCGGATAAAAAAAATGAATTCAAATATTTAGAAATTTGCAAAAAAATATTTCAAAATGGTGAAAGCGATAATTCCGATGAAATATTACTCTATTTGTACTCTATACAGAATCAGATGAAAACTGATTTAGCGATTGTAAAAAACGAATTGAATAGAATAACAAATTCATTACCATTTAAATTTAAATCGTTTTTTCTAAAACCGATCTTTTGGATCTTACATTTTTTTAAATCTCATATAAAATAATGAATTATACGCAGAGCAAATCACCTAAGGTTAGAACCCATTTATGGTTGTATTGAGAAAGGTCAAACATCCATTAAAAAGTTAATCTTAGTAAGAAGTAAAGAATTAGGTTTACCATCAAACTTGAAGGTTCACAACTAAAATATTGAAATTTAGTGTGCCAAAATTATTAGAATAATTAAAAAATGCCTAAAGTTTCTGTCATTGTCCCCAACTACAATCACGCTAAATACCTACATCAAAGGTTAGATAGTATCTTTAATCAAACCTTTCAGGATATTGAAGTAATTCTTTTAGATGATTGTAGCACTGACTACAGCCGGGAAATACTTGAACAATACCGCAACCACCCAAAGGTTTCTACCATCATTTTTAACGAAAGCAATAGTGGTAGTACTTTTAAACAATGGATAAAAGGCATTGAGCTAGCAAAAGGAGAATATATATGGATCGCGGAAAGTGATGATTTTGCCGAGTACATTTTTTTAGAAACAGCAATGAACATTTTTCAAACAAAAAAGTGCTCGATATTTTTCACCCAATCATTTATTGTGAATGAATATGGTATTACACAAGGGAAATGGAATGAGTATTCAAATATTTATAAGAATGATTTTATTGCCGATGGCAAAGAAATTGTCCAAAATTATTTGATTAATTCAAACATAATTCCAAATACAAGTGCAGTTTTATTTAAAAAGGATCTATTAAGCGATACCTGCAAAACCGAGGTGGTCGATTTTAAAATCAACGGGGATTGGTTTTTGTGGATTAATTTATTATTTACTGGCGATCTTGCCTTTCATCGCAAACCGTTAAATTATTTCAGACGTCATAAAGAGGCAGGGAGTCCCAAAAATGTGACCAACTTTAAGAATATAGAAGAGGCATTCAAAATTAATGTATTTTTAAAGAATCATGGATTTAAAATTGATAGTAAGAAATGGCTTAATGCCTGGATATTTCAGGCTGGATATAGCCTAAAAGTCTTATTAAAAAGTAACTTCTGGAACATATATAAATTATCATTTAATTTATTACCTGTTCCGATGACTTATTTAATCTATAAAATAATCAAGTACAAAATTGAAATTTACAAACATAAGCATTAATTGTTGAGTACTTATGCATCTAGTTAGTGTTATAATCCCAATTTACAAATCCCATGTAAATGATAACGAAGTTAAATCTCTTAAGCAGTGTTTTAAAATATTAGGCAGTCATCCTATTGTATTAGTTTGCTCCAAGAGTTTGAATATATCATCTTACAAATCAATTGCAGCAGAATTTCATAAGCAACTTTTAACAGAAAGATTTAGTGATGAATATTTTTTAAATATACAAGGATATAACAGACTAATGTTATCCTTAGAGTTTTACAATCGTTTCGGGAAATTCGAATATATACTTATTTGTCAACTCGATGCATGGGTCTTTCGGGATGAATTAGTATTTTGGTGCCAAAAAGGGTATGATTATATCGGTGCACCTTGGTTTGAAGGTTGGCATGATGCAACAAAAGAATCAAATTTTATAGGTGTTGGGAATGGAGGGTTCAGTCTTAGAAATGTAAATAAATCTCTTGAAATCTTAAAACGAGTAAGATTGTTAAAACTTTATTCAATTACTCATCGTATATTTTTTATTGAAAGATTCATTAGTTTTGAAAAAATAATCTTATGGATTAGAGTTAAGTTCAAAATTAAAAATGCTTCACTAGTTGAAAGATTATTAATGCGTTCTGGTAATGAAGATTTTTTTTGGACAATGCTGGTTGCTAAGACATTCGATGATTATAAGGTTCCTACATTAGAAGATGCAATGAAATTCAGTTTTGAGAATATACCATCCCATCTATATAAATTGAATAACAATCAATTGCCTTTTGGATGTCATGCATGGATGCGTTATGAAAAAGACTTTTGGCAAGAATTTATTCCGTATGAAACTTAATGTGAAACAACGAACACTTATAATGCCAGAGCTTTATCATTTACCTAAAATATCAATTATAACGCCCAATTTTAATGGAGCACAATATCTTGAAGAGACAATCTTATCAGTATTAGGTCAGAATTATCCCTATCTTGAGTATATTATTGTTGATGGTGGTAGTACTGATGGTAGTTTGGAAATCATAAAAAAATAC
>JBAXWR010000178.1:0-14932 GCA_037128295.1 Mariniphaga sp. | reverse complement strand
TTTGCTGAAATGGTCAACGGCATTGCTGATCCCATTCTTTTTGAGCCAGAACGCCATTAATCGCCACTCCCCTTCCGGGACCTGCCAGGCAATTTTGTTTCCGACGACCTTTGTGGTCAGGTTAACGAGGGAATTTTTATCGATCTTGCCATCCTTTTCGATCTTGCCGGCCATCAGAGCCAATAAGGTTTCGTTTCCATCCAATTTTGGGGAGTACCGCTCCCATGAACGTTTCGTTTTCGTAAGATCGTCAGGCAACGGACCGTTATAGGTCTGATTTCCTGATAAGTTGATAAAAGTAGGAACCATATCCTTGCTTTTATCGGCTTCCTTGACCCATTCTCCACCGATGATCCAACCCGGTCCTCCAAAATTGAGCGAAACTTCCATTCCCAATCGTTTGGCTTCCTTCACAGTGTGTTTCAGCATCTCCATAAACTCATCCGACAGATAAGGAATATTCCCTTTTTCATAGACCGGTTCCATCGAGATCTGCTCCACACCCCGGATGCCATGGCTGCGCATCTCCTCCAGTTCATGGGTAATTTCTTCCTTCGAAACAGGGTTTCCTGGCCACCACCAACGCGTATGCGGCCAGCAATCGGCTGGTGGATTTTTGAAATTGGATTCTATCGTTGAAGGATTTTGGGCAAAGGTGAGCGACACGATGCAAAGGAAAATCAGCAGAATAAGGGAAATTGTTTTCATATTCAAAGTGTTCAGAAAGTTATCGAATTACGACCCAAACAATTAAAATTGCAAGGTAAACAAAGGAAAGTCATTTTAGGTGAATTGATTGCAGATATTTTGATGGGTTTAGCAAGGAATTAGGCTACAAAGGAAACAATTGCATTGATCGAAAAAGGGAAAGATGGCACTTTTGGAATCTTCACCCCGGATTTGAAAAACACGATTATAGGGGAAGGCAAAACCGTTGCAGAGGCAAAGAACGATTTCGACAATTCAGTTAAAGAGGTTTCACTTTATTTCGAGGAGTCTGGCAAGGACCTTCCTGAAGAATTGCAAAACATTGAATTTGAATATAAATACGACCTGGCATCCTTATTTAATTATTACAGCTTCATTAATGTGACCAAATTTGCCAAGGTTGCCGGGATTAATGCATCCTTGATGAGACAATATAAATCAGGGAATCAGTATATCTCCGAGAATCAGGTTATGAAAATCGAAAATGCCTTACATAAAATTGCAAATGAGATCGCAGCAATTAAGCTTGTTTAATAGATATTAAAGTAAAGACTTGACTTTTCTTTAATATGTTCGTACTTTCGCACCATAGAAGTTTTACTTCTTAGCGTGTGCCACGGCACGTCGCATTGCGAGGGACAGTTTTACTCCCCCTTGTTTATTGTTAGCCATCTTATTTCCTTATTTTGAGAAATCTCTCGCAAAGTGCGCGAAGAACGCAAAGACCGATGAATAAATACCTTAGGCTCTCTGCGGCCTTTGCGGAAAATATTCATCCAATCTTAGATTTGGGGATTAATATATTCTTTGTATTTTTCAAAATTGAACAATGGATATACCATTCTTTCTAATATATTAACTTACAAAAACTTACATCAATCAACGTTTTCTTTCATTCTGAAATAATATTATCAATCATGAATTTACAGAAATTTTCAACCGTTATCCTTAGCCTCTTATTCACAATTTCGATTTTGGGGAATGCACAGAACAAGAAAAAAAGTAAAGGACAGGACAAATACCTGAGCAGTTACGATGCAAAAACCATGTCGCCAACCGACAATCCGGGGTTGTTGCCTTATAACCGCTGGATCGACCCTGCCGGGGAACAGATCTTCTTTGGCAAGCCTTCCCAGGAAAACCACGCCCTCGATGTGGCTTTGTCTCCCGACGGGAAATGGGTAGCCGTTGAAGGGCGTTACGAGGTGGTGCTTATCTCACAGGCGACAAAGAAAATCGTCGCCACACTTGGAGGCAATGAGTTCATCAAAGGCCAAAGTTATATGAATACTTTCTCAGGCATTTGCTGGACTCAGGAAGGCGACAAATACCAATTGTACTGGGGAAGTGTAGCAGGCAAAGGTTCATCGTTTGTGCTTCAGGCCAACTGGGAAAATGAAAAATTAACTCCTATCGGATCCATTTCATTTGTGGCGGTCAAACCGGCTGAGAATGCTCTTCCCAACGAAGTACTCGTTCTGAAAGAAGGTGAGAACCAATATTTGTATGTTACTTTAAATGGGAACAATACCGTTGTCAAAATGGATCTTGCCACCAAGGCAGTGGTCTGGACAACGAATGTGGGAGTTGCGCCCTTTGGGATCACCACTGCAAATGGCAAATTGTACGTGACCAATTGGGCGGGTGGACAACCCGATGCCAAAGACCCTGATGTTGCAGGTGTCCCATGGGGAGCCGCCAAAGTAAATGCTGAACACGGTGCCACACGCGAAGGTTCTGTATCTGTATTGGATCCGAAAACAGGTGCTGTGCTAAAAGAGATTGTTGTGGGATTGCATCCCAATGATGTAATTGCCAGCAATGACGGTAAATATGTGTTTGTTTCAAATGCCAACAGTGATGCCGTTTCCACGATCTCAACAGCGACGGATGCTGTGACTGAAACGATTTCTGTTAGGTTAAGTCCCGATAAGAACAACTATTGGGGTGATTCGCCAAACGGTTTGGCCATATCGAAAGACGATAAGACTTTGTATGTTGCCAATGGAATGGACAATGCTTTGGCGGTTGTATCACTTGGCAATAAATCATTTACACGTTCTGAAAAATTGAATAGTCTGGTTACAGGGTTTATTCCCACAGGTGCCTATCCCGGAGCCATTTCCGTTACCGGAGGAGACCTATTGTACGTTGCCAATATTGAGGCCGAAGGTGCGCATATCTCATCTATCCAGGAAGGTTCAACACAGCCTGCGTACAATTCCCATAAACAGACCGCTTCGGTTTCGGTAATTCCGGTGCCTGATGAAACCACCTTAAAAACCTATACCAAAAAGGTTGAAAACTCCAACCAACTGTTCAGGTTGGCATTGACAGCCCAATTGCCCCGAAAAAATATGAAGCCGGTGCCAGTTCCTGAAAGGATAGGTGAACCATCGGTATTTAAACACGTGCTTTACATCATTAAGGAAAACCGCACCTACGATCAGGTCCTGGGGGATATGAAAAAGGGGGATGGCGATTCAACTTTAACTGTTTTTGGTAAAAAAATAACACCAAACCACCACCAGCTTAGTGACCAGTTTATCTTGATGGACAATTTTTATGTTTCGGGAAAGTGTTCTGCTGAAGGTCATCAATGGACTGACGCATCCATCGTTACCGATTACATCGAAAAAGATGTACGGGCGTGGATCCGCAGTTATCCGCATGTGCAGGAAGATGCATTGGTCTATACGCCAACAGGTTTTATATGGGACAATGCCTATAAACATGGAAAGAAAACCGTGATTTATGGTGAGGCTTCAGTTCCTGTTTATGACAAAAGCTTTACCTGGACCTCCATCTATAACGGTTTCCTTAACCACGAAAAATTCAATTTCCACAATACCACTACGATCAAACCGGTCGAGAAAATGCTGAGCCAAACTTATCCCTCATACGACGAGCACAAGATTGCCGATGTGATCAGGGCTGACGCGTTTATACAGGAACTCAAGGATTACGAAAAAATGGAAGGTGACCATTTCCCGGAACTCATGGTAATGGCTTTGCCAAACGACCATACAGGAGGGACACGACCAGGATTGCCGACTCCCCGTGCGATGGTGGCCTGCAACGACGTGGCATTGGGGCAGATCATCGAGGCCTTGTCGAAGAGTCGTTTCTGGGCAAATACAGTAGTATTTGTGACCGAAGATGACTCCCAAGCCGGATGGGACCATGTATCTGCTTATCGAACAGTGGGGATGGTGATCAGTCCTTACTCTAAAACAGGGGCAGTGCTCCGCACCAATTACAACCAACCTTCGATGGTGCGTACCATCGAGCAGATTTTGGGAATACCACCTATGAATATTATGGACGCAACAGCCAAACCGATGTTCGATTGTTTTACAGGCAAACTGGACCTCACACCGTATATCGCACTTCCCAATCAGATCCCATTGAATGAAATGAACCCGCAGTTGAGTGCCTTAAAGGGGCAGGAACTTTACTACGCTAAAAAAAGTATGGAAACTCAATTTGAAGGGATCGACTCGGGCGATGACGATACGTTTAATAGGATCCTTTGGTATGCGATGAAAGGAAAATCAAAATATCCGAAGAAATACAGTGGGAAGGATGAGGATTAATTTATCGAATAATCCCGAAGGGATTGAACGTGAATAGCCATGGGATGAAATCCATGGAAAATGGAAGATGATAAAACAGGAACCCTGAATTGGGTTCAACTCAATACATATTTATTTGGTTTCCTGATGATTACGTTGAACCCCTTCAGGGTTCCTGGGATTGTGCGGACATTGACACCCCACATTTCATATGGGGCTATTCACGTTGAACCCATTTCAGGGTTCGTTAGGTTTGTGCTGACCTTAAAACCCCATATTTCATATTGGGCTAATCAACTTGAACCCATTTCGGGTTCTGTAGGTTTGTGCTGACCTTAAAACACCATATTTCATAATGGGCTTATCACCTTGAACCCAGTTCAGGGTTCAGTAGGTTTGTGCTGACCTTAAAACCTCGCATTTCTATCTGGGCTATTCCTATTAAAGCCTTGCAATGTGCTAACGATCAAAATTATCGAAGCAAATAGTGATAGTCTCACTCAAAGTGAGGCTATCACTACCCGATACAAGACTATTGCAACTCCCAAAAGTCCGACCGCCTCTGGTGGTCCCGTTTTCTTGCTGCGAAAAAAAATGCCCGTTGCGGCTCGTCCCATCGCCGCACTGCCATTTTTTTCCGAGTTACCCGACTTGACCTGGCCCAGAGGTGAACTGCAAGGCCAGCAAGAACCGGAAGCCTATGCCGCTCCAGTGGTCGTCGGGCGTGCCGTCGAGGCGGAAAGCCACCCGGCCGATAACGGCGCCGAAGTCGCCATAAGAGCCGCCGCGCAAAACACGGCGAGGGCCATCAGAAGGGCCTATAGGATTGGTTTGTGGCTGTTGGCTATAATCACCGTAACGGTCGTAGCACCATTCCCAAACATTGCCGCTCATGTCGTACAACCCCAATTGGTTCGGTTTTTTTTGCCCTACCGGATGAGTTTTATCCTTGCTGTTTTTATCGAACCACGCATAATCGCCCAGCTCGTTCTCGTTACTGGTCCCTGCAAATATCGTCCGGTTTTCTGAACCGCCACCTGCGGCATATTCCCATTCTGCCTCGGTAGGCAAACGGAAACCCCTAACCTTGGTGATATCGGTTGTGATTTTGCCATCCTTGTCCAATAGGTTCCCATCTTTGTCGTAAACCTTTGCAAAGCCAGCCTTAACGTTCATGAGGTCACAATAGGCTATTGCATCAAACCAGCTCACCTGTTCAACAGGGTTCTGATCGTTGTCTTTAAATTTTGAAGGATTGGCTTTGCTTGTAATTTTTACATATTCGGCCTGGGTTACCAGGTATTTGGACAAATAAAAATCACCAACTGTTACAGGATATTTATCGTCCAATTTGAAAGTTCCACCTTTAATAAACTTAAAATTAGCAGGTATTACTTCCTCCAAAAAGAAAGCCTTCGCCATATCCATACCTGCAAATTCAAATTTACTAGCAAATCTTCGATCTTCAAGGCACTTTTTGGCGAGGAAGAATTCGAGGATCGATTTGTGGGAAAACTTCCAGTTGTGGTTGATGTCTCGGGTCAGCAGCGATTGGCCCGTGATTTCGTAATCCCGAAGGTCGATATTGTTGATTTTGCATATGCTGGAAGCTGTTAACTTGTCGATGCTTAGGTTGCCAGTTTGCTTATGCTGCCCATAGATCTTTAGCGCTACCAACATTGAAAATTCAGACAAATCCTTTTTAAATTTTTCGCGGGTAGGGGTATCGTATTTGCGTTTGTTGGCTTCCCGATCTATCCATTTCTGGATCAATGTTTCGTAGATCGAATAGGTTGTCGTGAATTTTTGGTTGCTGCCCACCAATAAGTCAATATAAGCCAGCAACATTGGCCGCACCATCAGTTTTGGTGAACTTTTGACAATGGTTTCGGCCAGATGTTTCTTCTTCCTGTTCCAGAAGGCAAACCTGCCATATTTTTTGCACAAATATTGTTTTACCTCCTTGTCGCTAAACGGGGAGAGGTACAATTTTGCAAGGGTGTGGAAACCTTTGTCGTCAAACCGAGGGACTTTAAGTTCATAGGCCTGGTTTTCCTGACCGGGAAAATACTGGGTACGGCTTGTGATCACCACCTCACGGAAGTCGCAGGTGAGTTCCACTATTTCGTCGAGGCATTTGCGAAACCGCTTATCATCGGTCAATCCATCAGGCTCTACCGGTGGCAACAAACCCTTGTATTCGTCGAAGGCATCGAGCAATAAGATTGTATTTTTTGCTTCTTTCTGATTTTTGGTCATTTCTTTTATCTGGTCAATAATCCGGCTGTCCCCAAATGGGAGGAGCTTCATTACATATTTTCGGCCGAAATTGGAGAAGGAGTTGTATTGCACAAATAGATTGATCATAAAGGTTGTTTTGCCCATCCCCGAGTCGGCAAGGATCAAGTAAAACTTGTCGGTCTCCTTTTTACCATTAAAACCTGTCTTGATAAACCAAGGGATCAGCTTGTCCTTGACAACAAATTGATGGCTGAAGCCAGGCTCTTCTTCCGCAGAAGGGGAATGGTTTTGGAACTTTGTTTGGATAAAAAATTCACGCGATTGCTTGACTTTTTGCTCATCAAAATAAGGGGCAAGGTCTTTTGCGGCTTTTGAGTTGGTGTAGTTTGTCTGGATTTTTTTAAGCAACCATCCGAACAGAAAGATCAAAACAGCCGTTACGATCAACGACAGGTTGGCACTTGTCTCCGGGCTTATCCCAAAGTATTCAAAAAGCAAATTGATTGGGACCAGTTTTAAAATTGCATCGAATATTTTTTCCATAAGGTCAGTTGTTTTTTGTTGTTTGCTGTGAGTTTAGAAACTGGATCATTTTTTGGTCGATTTCTTCCACTGATGGCAGGTATTTCCTATATTCAATTGGCAAGGTATTGCTTGTATTATAGGTGGCTACCCCGATAGGCAAAGTTGCAGTTTTGAGCGAATACTCTACGATTGTCCGGTCTTTGCTTTTACAGATGATGATGCCAATAGCAGGGTTTTCGTGGGGCAACTTCACTTTATCGTTAAGCACTGAGAGGTAAAACTCCATTTTCCCTTTGTGTTCAGGTTCGAACTCCCCGACTTTTAGATCAATGGCAATAAGGCTCTGCAGTTTCCGATGAAATAGCAAAAGGTCGATACTGTACCGTTTATCGCTTACTTCTATTTTGTATTGATTGCCAACAAACGTATAATCAGGTCCCATTTCCAATAAAAACTGTCTGATATTCTGGATCAGTGCTTGTTCCAATTCGAATTCTGAATGTTCGTTTGCAAGTTCCAGAAAGTCGAATGTATAATGATCTTTGACAGCAAGATAGGCTTGATTTCTGATTTTTTCGGGTAAGGCCGCATCAAAATTTGTTTGGTTGAGCAGGTATTTCTCAAAGGTTTTGTTCTCCACCTGATTAATCAAAATGTCTTTCGTCCAACCGAATTTTTTGGTGGCCAAAATATAAAATTGTCTTTCCTGACTATTCTTGCATTTTTTTAATATGACCACATGTTTGCTCCAGGAAATTTCTCGTACCAATGGTACGAGATTTTCATCTTTCTGATATTCAGTGTAAAATTGAGCCATAAGCCATAAATTTCCAACAGAAAGCCCACCCATGTTCGGGAACTCTTTTTGCAGCTCTTTCGATAAAGTAGGAACGATTGCCTTGCCCCAACCTATTTCCTGTTTCTCGGAAATGGCTTTGCCCAGGTCCCAGTAAAGCCTGATCAAATGTACGTTGACAGCTTTTAGTGCTTCGTATTGCGCTGCCCTGACTTTCTCCTTAATCTCAGCAATAAACTGTTTTACACTGATATCCAAACCCATGATGGAATAATTTAAAGATATAATCGAGATGAAAAAGGCAGAAAGAAAAATTTAGAATCCTCAATAATCAAAGGTTAATTGTTCTTCATCATCATTCCACAAATTTACAATCTTTTGGAAATAAACCCTTGATCGTTGGTAAAATATATGCATGCTTCGTCTGCGTAAATCTGCGGAATCTGCGGGAAAATAAAGAGTTTCCTCCCGCAGATCACACTGATTTTCGCAGATCAATTGAAATAAAAAAGTCCCTAAAATGAGGGACTTTCTTATTCAAGATAAAAATTTAAATGTCATTTCTTAGCTTTTATTGGCCTGTAATACAGGTTCTTCGCTTCGATTTTCATTTTTGGGTTGTGGCCCTGGATCGCAAAGTGACCCTCCTTGTATTCGGTATCGTCATAAGTCATCACAAGTTTATCGTTGATCCAGAACTGGATGTGCGTTCCAACCATCATAATGTGATAATTGAACCATACACCGTCCTTGCTGAGGTTTTCAGTTGCTTTTCCTACTCCCCGGCCAGGTTTCCATAACCATCCGGTGTAAGCATCCTGATTGTTGCAAATCTGGGCTTCGTAACCACGTGGGAAGTCGTCTGGTTTGTCAACAGGAGGATTGGCACGAAAATACATACCGCTATTGCTTTTGGCACCCGGATCGGAAGAGATGCGAAAATCGCCTTTCAGCTCAAAATCGGTAGCGGTCGCATCTGTATAGATGTGGCCCATACCCCCTTCACCAACAAGGACGCCATCCTGAACTGTCCAGGTTGCCTTCCCGCGTACGAACCAGCCAGTCAAATCTTTGCCATTAAATAAAGAGATCCATTTCGGTTTCGCATCCATGGTGAGCGAAAACCCAACCATCAAAAAGATAAAACACAGAACTGATAATTTTTTCATGATCAAGAAAATTAGAATTTTTTAATTATAAAACTGTATTTGAAAATTGAATTTATTTGTAATCCATTATATATTAGGCAATTGAATGAAATCCCCCACTGCCCCCTTTAGAAAAGGGGGAGGCGTTCAAACGTAATTTGTTTCCTATATATTGTTTTCACGAATAACTTAATCGTAAGGAACAAGCTGTTAAAGTATTTCATTGTATTTCAAGTATTTCTAAATATTTCTAAATATTTCTAAATATTTCAACTTATTCCCCTTATTTCAAGTATTACTAAATATTTCAACTTATTTCTATTTATTTCCTGGTATTTCTATTTATACCTATATTTCCCTTCCTAACTCAACCAAATATACAAGAACAACGTAATCCCCGAAAGAACCGTCAAATGCAATCTCCAATCGGTGATGCCTTCAAATTTGGGAATTCCTTTGGAGTAGTTGATAGTCGTTTTCTCGAGTTTTAAAGGATCTGTTTTTTCAGTAAATGCCGAAACTGCAAACAATACCCCGGTAATGAAGATCTCCGCCCATAATCCGCGGTAACCAAAGTTAAGAGTGAGCGGATGGTGCAACATCGGGAACATTTGCTTACCGGCTTCTGCCCCAACCAATTGATCAATCACAAAGATCGTCGAGAGGATAATCCCGACCAAAACCGATGCAGCAGCCCCCCTAAGGGTGACCTTCTTGCTGATGATCCCGAAAAAGATTGCCGGGAACACAGGGATAACAAGGTAAGCCGAAATGGTTTGCAAATATTTGTACAACCCCTCTTCGTTCTTGTAAACCAGCCAGGCAGCTCCCATACCCATCAATGCCACGATCATAATCACATAACGTCCAAACCTTACCTGCTTCTTCTCATCCACATTGGGGCGGAATTCCAAAAGGAAATCCCTCGTTACCAGAGTGGAAACCGAATTAAGTACAGCAATCGTCGAAGAGACTAGCGCCGCCATCAAAGAAGCCAACAGAAGTCCCCTTAAACCTGTCGGCAACAGTTTGTTCAACAAGAGTACGAAGGTCTGCTTTGTTGCTTCACCCTGAAGTTCACCAGGAAACAGTGCATAAGCGATAACACCAGGCAATGCAAAAATAAAGACAGGAGTCAATTTCAGCAAAATCGCAAACATCGCACCCCATCTCGCATGGTGAAGGTTTTGAGCTGCAAGGCCCCTTTGCACATTGACCTGATCGATGCCCCAGTAAAAAATCCCCGCATAGAAAGCGGTAGCCAGAATTCCCCAGAATGGATAGACCGGATCGTCATAAGGTTTCGCAATCGACATCATCGTTGGGACTTTGGTCATCAAACCATCCCATCCCCCAACTTTATCGAGGCCAATAAAAAGCATGATCGAAGTCCCTCCTAACATGATAACAACTTGAATAACATCGGTATATGCCACAGCAGTAAACCCACCCAACATTGTAAAGAGTGCGACTGCAAATCCCACGATAATTACAGTCGTCATCACGTTCCAACCCAGGATGCTATTCAAAACAAGTGCACCTGCAAAAAGGGTGAAAGCCAGCTTCGTCATAACGCTGATGACAAGCATTAACCCCGAAAACAGGGTTCTGGCTCGCCGGTTGTACCTTAATTCAAGAAACTCAGGGATCGTAAAAATCTTATTCTTAATGTAATAAGGATATAATACCGCACACGCAAACCCCAATGTAATGGCACAGGTCAATTCAACAGAGCCGGCTGCCAAACCGTAACGGTATGAGTCACCCGACAAGCCCACAAGGTGTTCGGCACCAATGTTTGTCGCGAACATCGAAGCACCAACAATGGGCCATTTCATTTTTCTTCCACCCAGAAAAAAGTTGGAACTGTTCTGCCCTGCTTTTTTACGATAAGCCATAAACAACCCAAAAGAGAGGCTACCCACTACAACACAGCACAATACAATCCAATCGAGAAAAGTAAGATATAAATTCATAGTGAGTTTGTTTAATTCAGTTTACCAGCTATTTTGTCCAATCGGATAATGCTTTGCACCATGGCGCGTACCGTGTGGTAGTTGATTTTCCACGAATGGCTCATGTGTGTCCAGATCGGATCTCCCTTACGTGACATCAACGGGAACCATTCACCAACCCCTTTGTTAACCATCTTATCCAACACAAAACGATGAACATTCACATAAGCATCCCAATATTTCTCGTCGCCAAAAATCAGGACCCCATCCAGTAGTCCGATCAGCACTTCAGCCTGCTGCCAGAATTCTTTCTCCTTGTCATAAACACCACCAGAGTGTGGACCTTCGACAAAAACGCCGCCATATTCCCAGTCGATCCCATTGTCAACGCAGTGGTCAAAGATGATTTTGAACAGTTCAGAATAGGATGCTGAATCCGCCTTAAGGATTTTCAGTGCATGGAACAACAGATGGGCAAATTCGGCATTGTGACCATAGCAGGTATTGTCGGTGGCATTGCCTTTCTGTCCTTCTTCCGAAAACCTGTCCCAACCCCAGATGATATCGAATTTAATTTGTGGGGCAACTGTCCAGTCTTTGTAAAATTGGGGAATCCCAGTTTTGTAAACCGGGTGGATGATCCGGTTGATCAATAAATCAATGTCTTCGAGCAATTTACGGCGGTGAACATCTTTGCCGGTGCATTCGTAAAGGGTCGTATAAGCTTCCATCAGGTGCATGTGGACATCCAAGGTTTTGCGGTCGCCGCCCTGACTTCCGGGGCCACACAATGTCCAATCGCGGTGGAACATCTCCCAGTAACCGCCATACATTGTATCGGCACAATATTTCTGGAGCAGATCGAAAACCTTTTCTGCATATTCAACGCCGCGTGGGTCACCCGTTGCAAGGGTATATTCGCTTAACGAATAGATCGCAAAACTATGGCCATAGATGATTTTCTGGTCGATCTTCACATTTCCCTGGCGGTCCATCATCCAGTAAAAGCCACCGAACTCTTTGTCCCACATTTTGTTGATCAGAAAATCGGCCCCGTGCTTAGCAAGATCTGCAAATGTTCCTTCTCCATAACCGGCGCGGTGTGCCGACGAGATCGTGTAGAGGCAACGCGTTTGGGCAATCAACGATTTTTCATCCTCACCCGAATCGTTCCCATCCTTGTCAAAATGGGTCAGATACCCACCATTCACCTCATCCTTCATGCGCGACGTCCAGAAGGGCAATAACTCATTAACCAAATGGTTTTCAGCTTCTTTTTTTAATTCTAAAACTTCAAGTTTATTCATATATTTCAAGTTTATTAATATTGTTCAGTCAATTTTTGATGGATCGCCAATAGGAAATCCCTGTTATCGGCTGTGAGATAGTGCATTTCGCCTCCCATACGGTTGAAGGTCTTGCAGTACCTCAGATAATAGGCCGGATTGTCCATTGGCGGTTCCCCATCTTTCTGCCAGTCCCAATCCGATTTGGCCAGATCGACAATCAGCATAAAATGGTTATCGATATGGCTATTATTCTGTATCATAATATTCTGCGACAATGAAAGGGCCTTTTCAAAAATCATGGGCGACATCACAGCCGATCCGATGGACATGTAAACCCCGTTTTCGAGATTGCTTACATTTTTGGTAAAAGCAAGAAAATCGTTCAAGGCCGTGCGGCCAATCGCTGCACCGTGATTCATCGGATGGTTGTAAATAATATCGTGGCCAAACATCGGATGTCCGGTAAATGGAATGCCGAGTTCAAAAGCACGTGCTTGCACTGAATACTTTTTAAAAGGATGGGGAATGGACATAAACCCAGTTGAAAGGTCAAACTTTTGGATAACACCTGAAAGGTCAATGGCTGCTGCGGCACGATCGGGATTTGTCGCTAAAATCATAATCGCCTCCTGTTGCAAATCATCGATGGAAGGGATCTGCAATCCTTCCAGGGAAATCATCTTCCCAACAGATTCGCCATAACCTAAACCTTCGTAAGCACCTACAATGATCGCCAAATTGATGTAATAACCAGTTTTGTCCCAGATCCCAAACTGTCCATGTTCAACGTTTTCGCGAACATCCTCACTCGATTTTCCCTGAAATGCGAATTCCCAGTCGTGTATAATGGCAGCACCGTTGGTTGCCAGGTGGTTGAGCCATCCCTCTTCCATCAACGCGATCAATGTTGGAGCCATCCCATTCTTAATTGTATGGGCGCCAAAAGTGAGCATCACCGACCGTTTCTCTTGATGTGCCAACAAGATCCGTTCAGCGGTTTTCGCAATCAGCTTCTGCCCATTTTCAGAAAGGTTGACAGGATGCTGATCGACAGGCACATTGTCTTTTTCAATATAGACCTTGTTTTTTCGGTTGGCCAACTTTTTAACATCCAACTCATCCCTGTCAAATTTTGGATACGGCATAATTATCTATTTAATATTCAATAAATTCAACAATTGCGGCATTTGAGAGAAATCGGGAATGATGACATCAGCACCGGCTTTGATGAGCCGCTTTCGTTTGCTTTCGTTCAGGCCATATCTTCTGAGTTCATTACTGGCAACTCCGATCGAAATACCTCCCCGCTTATTGGTTTCACGCATCTCAACAGGACCGTCACCAAATGTAACTACTTTACCCAAAGCGTCTTCCCCGATCGAATTCAGGATACGATCCAATACGATTTTCTTTGCCTCCTTGTTGATATCCCCAACGGCACCATAAATCCTCCCTTCAAACAGGTGATCATAACCTAAACCCTGTGCTTCACTTTTCACATCTGCTTCGTCAGTTCCACTTGCCAGATAAAGTTTGATCCCTGCATCATGAAGTTTCTGCAGGAACGGCACTGCATTTTTCAGGGTAAAATCTTCGAGGGCAAGTTCACCATTGGCATATTTTGCTTCACGGATCTTTACCATTTCAAGCAATTCGTCGTTGTAAATCTTTTTGTAACCAAATTCATCGAGAATTTTATCTTCAGGTACACAGCCAAATTCGCGGATCAGTCCAATCAAACCCTTCATTTGCACAAGTGTTTGAATACCTGTTGTTTTGTCAATAAACTCATCCGCACGTTCCTTCACTTTCTGATAGAGGACTTCATCTGCATCCTGAAAACGGTCACCCAGAATGGCTTTGATCATCATCGGTCCCATAATCAATTCCCAACCCTCGCGCAAAGTGGAAATTGTCCCGTCATGATCAAAGATCGCATGTTCGATTTGTGGCGCATGGTCCCATTTGTTGACGATTTCAATCTCTGTCCCGGTAAGGTATTTGGCATGTCTCGGGTTTTCGGCAAGTTCTGCCGAGAAGATGTAATCAGGTTCAACCCCAATTGCCATAATCTCTTCGGGAGTAGCCGTACCACATTGGAACAATTTCTGAACAGTAACTCCTGCAACAAAAGATCCAATCTGAGCTGCGATTTTCATATCATAACCAGCAGCCAAAGTGGATGCTGCACCCGCAAGGTAGCTGTCGCCGGCTCCAACCGTATCGACCTTGGAAAGGATCATCAGACCCGGAATTTCAGAAATACCTGACCCATCAATCGTTAAGGAACCCTTGCTTCCACGTGTGATAAACAGCGGTTTGCCATATCTTTTATACAGTGTATTGGCCGAAGAGACGATTTCGGAATAAAGGACTACTTCGTCAGGCTTTTTATCCAAACCGCACAACCTGGCAGCTTCGGTATCGTTCATTTTGCGGATTGCCCCGGTATAATAATCGTTGAAGTTCCGGCTATCGACAATAAACATCTTTTGGGGGAATTGTGCGATCACTTCCACCAGCCGTTTCTTAAAATATTCGATATGGATCCCGGAAGGAACCTGTTGGTTGATCAGAACAATGTCAACCTGGGGGATTTCACTGATCAGGTTGCTGATCAAACGGTCTGCGGTTTCCTGCGACAGCTGGTTGTAGTTGCCGAAGTCAACACGGTTCAGCTCCCTATCATCAATAT
>JBAXWR010000177.1:0-14956 GCA_037128295.1 Mariniphaga sp. | reverse complement strand
AAACAGATCTGGTTGGGCAAACGATTACAGAACTTCGGGTGGACAGTTCGGGGCCTACAATGCAGTCTTTGGTCCAAAGGGAAAAGATGGGCTTCCGTCTTTGATGTTCGATCCGTTAACCGGAAAGATTGACCATTCGATTTCCAGACAATGGGAAAAGTACGATTTGAAGAAGGTATTGGAGAAAAACTGGTCCGTACTGGGTCCCAAACTTCAGGGGAAAATCTGGATCTGGACAGGCGACAGCGACGATCTCTATTCAAATGTCGCCACACGGTTTTTCAAGATGTTCATCGACAAAACCGAAAATCCCAAGTCGGATGCGGTCATTAAATTTACGCCAATGGCCGAACATTGCGAGGAGTGGGACGATCAGGCGGTAATCATGATGATTGCTGAGAAGTTGAAGAAATAATTTGAAAACTGGGAGATTTGAAAATTTGAAAATGATTTCAAAGATTGTCTTTGTGAAACTTCGTGTCTTAGTGCCTTGGTGGCGGGAGTGTGTCAGGTATGGATGACCAGATAGATTATAGATTAGCTTTCACCCACTGCCCCCAAAGAGGTGTTTTTCTGATTGTAGGTAGTCAAACATTCATGCAGGGTCAAAAAGTCCCCATTTGGGGATTTATGGGCCATACATATTCCAATTTATTTCCAACTATTTCAATATCTTAATAAATAATTCATAATGAAACAATTAATACTTCAATTTCGGTTTTTGCTGCTTATCTTCCTTTCCATTGAAACCTTGATGGTAAACACTCAGGCTCAGGAATCATCTCTTTTGAAAGTAAAAATTTCAGTTGCTCCTGAAATGAAAGGTGCGTTTCAAAAAGATGGTCGGATTCTGCTCCACCTGAACCGGCAGCGTGAAAAGGAACCCCGCAACGGTGCCGAAATTACCCTTGGGATTACTCCTAAAAATTGGGATGGAGTACAACCCTTTGTTTTTGAATCGAATAACAAGGATTTGCTCTCTTCTGGAATGGAAAAACTGTCTGGTAAAAATCAGGAGAAATTCTACTACCAGGTGGTTTATAAGGAAAATATAGACGATGGCAACGAAAATGTTACCGGAAACCTGTATAGCAAAGTCGATTCCTTTCTGTTGACAAAAGAGGTTGGCATGAACCTAACATTGACAACTTTGATCCCACCACAGGAAGTTACCAAACATGAGTTTGTTAAAACTGTAACCATCCAAAGTAAAAGCCTGACCGAATTCTTTGGCAGGCCACGAACTCTTAAAGCTGCAATTTTGCTACCTGCTACCTTTTTCAAAAACCCTGGCAAGTCCTATCCCATTTGTTACCGGGCACCAGGACTAAACGGAAGGTTTACGAATATCAACAATACATTGAAAGACAAGAAGTTTATGGACTGGTGGTTTGCGGAAGCTACACCTCAGGTGATTTATGTGTTTCTTGACTCTCAGGGACCATATGGCGATACCTATCAGGTTGACTCTGAAAATAACGGCCCTTGCGGGAAAGCTCTGACAGAAGAACTGATCCCTGAGATTGAAAAATTGGTCCATTATAATTCTGCATCAAAAACCCGCTTTCTGACCGGTTATTCCACGGGAGGATGGATTGCAATGGGTTTACAGGTTTTTTATCCCGACTTCTTTGACGGAACATGGTCGTATAGTCCTGATCCAATTGATTTTGAGCATTATGGACTGATCAATATCTATCAGGACTCCACGATTTTCTACAACAGATGGGGCTATCTGCAACCGGGAAGAAGAACAATTTACGGAGAGCCCACCTATTCTATGAAGGAGTGGATTGCCAATGAAAATTTGGGAAGCCGTACCAACGATTACCGCGTTTCGGGTGGACAGTTTGGAGCTTACAATGCAGTCTTTGGTCCAAAGGGAAAAGATGGGCTTCCGTCTTTTATGTTCGATCCGCAAACCGGAAAGATTGACCATTCGATTTCCATACAATGGGAAAAGTACGATTTGAAGAAGGTATTGGAAAAGAACTGGGCAACGTTGGGTCCCAAACTTCAGGGCAAAATCTGGATCTGGACAGGCGATATGGATGGGCTATATTCCAACGTGGCGACAAGGTTCTTCAAAACCTTCATCGACAAAACAGAAAACCCAAAATCGGATGCAAAAATCAACTTCACACCGATGGCAGGGCATTGTCAGGAGTGGAGCGACCAAGCTGTGATTACGATGATTGGGGAGAAAATGAAGAAATAATTTGAAAATGAGATGATTTGAAAATTTGAAAATGATTTTAAAGTCTTGGTGAAACTTCGTGCCTTTGTGACTTTGTGGCAGAAAGGTATCAAATTAAATTCATATTTTTAACCTCTGCGAAAATCTGCGGGATCTGCGGGAAAAATTAGAAAATATCTTCTGTGGATTCTCGCTGAAGTTTCAAACTAAATACTTATATATCAACTATGAACAAGATTAAATTTCTGAAATTGCCCGGGCTTTTGCTTCTCGCTCTTACATTGAATTTTGGGATCGTAACCGCTGCAGAGAAAGAGAAAACCCCTGTTGACTATGTCAATCCCTACATCGGCAACATCAGTCATTTGCTGGTGCCGACCTATCCTACCATTAGTCTGCCTAACAGCATGTTACGCGTTTATCCCGAACGTGGCGATTTTACCGGCGATGTGATCAGGGGATTGCCCATTATTGTAACAAGCCACCGCGGAAGTTCGGCATTTAGCCTTAGTCCATATCAGGGAGACGAAGCTGGGATCAAACCAGTACTGACTTATTCATATGATAATGAAATAATTAAGCCCTATTATTACTATTCCCGATTGGATGAGGCTCAGATGGATGTCCGGTTTGCACCATCCCATCAATCGGCAGTTTATGAAATCGGTTTCGACCAAATGAAACCTACCTATCTGATCATCAATTCCAGGAATGGGGAGATGGTCGTAAATGGTGATGGAGTTAGTGGATTTCAGGATTTAAGGAGCAGGACCAAGGTCTATATCTATCTCGAAACAGAACAAAAACCCGAAAAGGTAACAACCGAAAAAAATTATGTCAAGCTTTATTTTGGTGATAAGGTGAAGCAGGTCAAGGTTCGGTATGGCATCTCATACATCAGTGAAGAGCAGGCCAAAAAGAACCTCAAGCGGGAAATATCAGACTATAGTGTTGACAATCTGGCCAATAAAGGAAGAGAAATCTGGAATCAGGCTTTGGGCAAGATATTGGTGAAGGACGATAACCTAAACAACAAAACAGTTTTTTACACATCACTTTACCGCGTTTTCGAACGCCCAATCTGCATTTCTGAAGATGGTAAATATTTCAGTGCCTTCGATGCCAAGGTCCATGACGATGAAGGGAAGCCATTTTTTACAGACGATTGGATTTGGGACACTTACAGGGCAGCCCATCCGTTGAGGTTGCTAATCGATTCCAAAGTGGAACTCGGTGTGATCAATTCCTATATCAGGATGGCCCAACAATCGGATCGTCTTTGGATGCCGACTTTCCCTGGTGTTACGGGCGATTCACATGCCATGAACAGTAACCATGGTGTCGCAACAATTGCTGATGCCTGGGCTAAAGGGATGAAGGATTTTGATCTGAAGACAGCCTATCTTGCATGCAAACAAGCCATTGAAGAAAAGACACTTGCTCCATGGTCGGCTAAACCTGCCGGATCGCTGGATGCTTTTTACAAGGAACACGGCTATTTCCCGGCTTTAAAGGAAGGGGAAACCGAAACAGTACCCGAAGTAAGTCAGGGTGAGAAAAGGCAACCAATTGCTGTTACACTTGGGACTTCCTACGATACATGGTGTCTTTCGCAATTGGCTGGATATTTGAACGATACAGAGGCATCGGCATTATACCTGAAAAAATCCTACAATTACAGGAATGTGTTCAATCCCAAGACCAAATTCTTCCATCCGAAAGATAAAGACGGGAATTTCCTTGAGCCATTCGACTATCGTTTCTCCGGTGGTCAGGGTGCGCGGGATGCTTATGATGAGAACAATGGTTGGGTTTACAGGTGGGACGTGCAGCACAACATTGGCGATCTCGTTCAATTGATGGGTGGCGGAAACGAATTCTGCAAGGCACTTGACGACATGTACCGCGAACCGCTTGGAAAAGGGAAGTTCACCTTTCTGCAACAACTGCCCGATCATACCGGCAACGTGGGTCAGTTCTCGATGGCCAATGAGCCTTGTATGCACATCCCCTATCTTTACAATTATGGTGGACAATCGTGGAAAACGCAGAAACGCATCCGTGGCTTGCTTGGTCAGTGGTTTCGCAACGACCTCATGGGCAACCCGGGTGATGAGGACGGTGGTGGAATGACCTCTTTTGTAGTGTTCTCATCTTTAGGATTTTACCCTGCAACTCCGGGAATACCGGCTTACAGTATTGGCAGTCCGATGTTTGCTTATGCGAAGATTCAGTTGGACAACGGCAAATTCTTTGAGATTGAGGCAAAGAATTGCAGCGCAGAAAACAAGTACATCCAGTCGGCTACTTTGAACGGTAAAGATTGGAACCAGAATTGGTTTTATCACGATGACCTGAAAAACGGAGGGAAGCTGGTTCTGCAAATGGGCAACCGACCCAACTACAATTGGGGAACCAAATTGCCGGGTGCAGGTCTTTCTGCAAAAAGTCTAAAGGAGTAAAGAAGAGAAAATTATAATATACAAGATGTTATGCAAAAACCCTGAAAAGGGTTTAATCTGAATAACCCTGGGTAAACGGTCCTGAACAAAAGACCTGTCATTGCTCAAAAGATATTTGGACCGTGCAACCCAGGGGAAAATGACGACCCCAACGGCCGTCCGCGATCGAAACTCCGGGAAAGCGGGAACGACCTTTCGGACGGTGAAATGCGGTATATCGTTGCAAACGACAACCCATAACCCCCTCCCTGAAAAAACGGGGTTGGCTGTTACAAACGAGGCGGATTTAGCGTGGTTGTTGGATAATATTGATTTATAGTAGAATAGCGCAAATAAAGTGTTTATAAATTGTTGAAGAGGTATCCCAACCCCGAAGCGGGTTGAATTTGAATAACCCCCGGTGAAGCCTGCGGAACCGGGGGTATATGAACAAGTCTCAACAGCAACCCCGAAGCGGGTTGAACATTGCTTATGATTTTGGTCGTTATACCTTATTCGCTTAGTTTCAACGATTATTTCAATTTCATTTCAACCTATTTCAACTTTATTTGAAGTCCAGATAAAAAAAAAGAATTTTAATTTCGATAATTTTATGAAAAGCATCATTCGGATATTTCTGTTCATTTTGATTTCAGTAAATACCACATTTGCCCAGAAACCCTCCCGCCCTGTCGATCTGGTTTACCCACAATTGGATAGCGAAAATTCAAGATGGATCTTCTTCTCCTCAGCCTGCCGTCCTTTCGGGATGGTCAACCTGGCTCCCGATAACGATGCCACAGGTGACTGGGGCTCAGGATACCGCTATGAACGCGACTCGGTGCAGTTTTTCAGCCATATCCATGGATGGCAATTGTCGGGGATTCCTGTCATGCCCGTTACCGGGACATTTAAAGGTCATCTGGGATCCAAAGTTTATGGATCAGCCTATTTACATGATAAAGAAGTGGTTAAACCTGGATATCATTCAGTTTTTCTGGAAAGTTATGGTATCAAAGCCGAATTGACCTCGACAACAAGAGTAGGTTTCCACCGGTATCAATTTCCTGCTTCCAAAGAGAGTTACATCCTTCTCGACCTTGCCACGTTTCTCGGTCCAAGCGGAACAGTGAAGGGTGCTGCCAAAAAAGTAAACGACAAAGAAATCAAAGGTTATGCCCTGATGGACAAGACAACCCGTAGGCCAAAACCGGTTTATGTTTTTTACGATATTCAGTTTGATACGTCATTCGAGTCAATGTCGGACTGGCAGGATGGTAAAATTTTAGGTGCTGCCACAGAATATGAAGGGAGCAATGGGGGCGTTTTTCTGAAATTCGACACCTCAAAAGGGAAAACGATCCAAATGAAAGTAGGGATCTCCTATGTGAATGAAGATCAGGCTGCCCTGAACATTCAGGAAGAGTTGCCCCTTTGGGATTTTGACAAAGTGGTCCGGGAATCGCAGGAGGTGTGGAATACCTATTTGAGCAAGATTGAAATTGAGGGTGGCACGCTTCAGCAGCAACGCAGGTTTTATACCGATCTGTGGCACTCTTTGCTCGGCCGCCGCATCATCAGCGATGCCAACGGGAAATATTGCGACATGACCGGTCCCGAACGCAAAATCAAGCAGATCCCACTTGGCAAGGATGGGAAACCGCTCTTTAACCACCACAATTCCGACTCGTTCTGGGGCGCCCAATGGACGATCACAACCCTTTGGGACCTTGCCTATCCCAAAATTGCCAGCGACTTTATCAACTCCATGCTGATGATGTATGATGATGGAGGTCTGATCCCCCGCGGACCTTCGGGTGGCAATTATACCGCCGTAATGACCGGTGCTTCTACAACTCCCTTTATCATAGGTGCTTACATGAAAGGTATCCGTACTTTTGATGTGAAAAAAGCTTATGAAGGAATGAGGAAAAACCACATGCCCGGCGGGATGATGGGGAAAGCTGGTTATGAGCACAATACAGCCAATGGTGGCGGAATAGAATATTATATGGATAAGGGTTATGTCCCCTATCCGTTGGAGAAGAAATGGGGAATCCATCAGGACGGGGCCGCCCAGACACTCGAATATGCCTCTCAGGACTGGTGCCTCGCACAAATGGCCAAATCGTTGGGGAAAACCAAAGATTACGACTATTTTATGGAGCGCTCCACAAATTGGAAAAACTTGTATGACCCACAAACAGGTTGGATCCGTCCGAAAAATTTGCAGGGGAAATTTAAGGAGCCTTTTGATCCGTACCAGTACGAAAATGGGTTTGTGGAAGGCAATGCGGCACAGGTTACATGGTTTGTGCCACACGACCTGCCGGGATTGGCCAAAAAGATGGGTGGCAACGATCTGGCGGCGACCAAACTGGAAACCAGTTTTAAAGCAGCCGCAAAGTACGATTTTACTTCCGGGAAATCACATTCCAAAGAGTTGCAGGAGGAGTTGCGCCGCATTCCTATTAACTATGGGAACCAACCCTCCATTGAAACTGCCTTTGTGTTTAACCACATCGGTTATCCGTGGCTGACCCAATATTGGTCGCGCAAGGTTGTGGAACAGGCATTCAGCGATCTCTCCACAAGCAAAGGCTACAATGGCGATGAAGACCAGGGATTGATGGGTTCGTTGGCAGTATTGATGAAAATTGGATTGTTCGAGATGAATGCCGGTTCTGAAATCCGCCCTATTGTTGAACTCGGAAGTCCCATCTTCGACAAGATCACGATCCACCTTGATCCCGCCTATTACAAGGGCAAAACCTTCGAGATAGAGGTAAAAAACAATAAACCAGATAATTACTATATCCAGTCTGCTACCCTGAATGGGAAATCGCTTAAAAATCAATGGATTTACAATGATCAGATTACACGTGGAGGCAAATTGATACTTGAAATGGGGAAAGAGGCGAATAAGGGGTTTGGTGGAATCGTTGATTAGGTACGTTTAAAGTAATCCTGTTTGCGGTTAGCAACTTGTTACTACAACCATTAGTATAGTGAGAATTAAAAAAAATAAACAGAACATGAATCAAACTTTAAAATAAATCGAAATGCAAATAGCCGTATTTTTCACAGATATTAAACAAGAAATTATTGCTAACCTCAAACGAGCGAAGCATGAAATAAAAGTTTCTGTTGCTTGGCTGACAGATGAAGATATTTTCAGAACTCTAACCCAAAAAAGTGAGGCAGGTTTAGATGTTCAAATTGTAATCAGTGACTCAAAGGAAAACTTCAGAAGTACAAGTAAATTAAAAGACTTCATTCAGCATAATGGCAAACTTTATGTTGCTACACAAAAGTTTTTGCACAACAAATTCTGCATAATTGACGACACTACAATAATAAACGGTTCCTACAATTGGACTTACTATGCACAGAAAAACGAAGAGAATATCATGAGGATTTCAATTGACAAGAACCTAACTGAAGATGCAGACCTACTAAAAAGGTTTTCTCAAAAGCATAATTTCTTTTGTAATAAAATTTCGAAGCTGATTTCTAATATATTAGAGTTGGAAACTTTCAAAGTAACAGGGAAAGATGCATATGTTATTCTTGCTCAAATTGACGAATCTGAAATAAGCTTGCGTCAGGAATTAGAAGATGATGTAAAAACTTCATTTGATCAGGCAATTGCAATTCAAATTCCAATCAGCAAATTGCTTTTAGACAGAATGAAAGCAGATGGTGGTGGCGTAGAATTTATTAGAAGAATTCTTCATGATGAAATGACTTCAGGCGACATGAAATCTGGATTTAAAAAACTTGAAGAACCAATTCCTCACAGAGTTGACCTTTCATTAGAATACTTAGTATCAAGACCAAAGTATGAAAAACTATTTTCAAAGGAACATGTTGAGTTCTGTAAAAAGCTAATGAAAAAATATAATCTTTAAGAATTGTGTAAACATGAACATACAAAACAACATTTATAAATAACTAAGGACAAGACACATGTAATCAAGAACAGTCATTTATTCGATTGAATTTGGATAGAAGATTACAACACATATGCAATTGGTCTGATTTTGTGCTCCACATGGCATTTTAAAGTATGAATATAGAATGAGTATGAATTATTAAGGTAAATTTTCAGAATTTTCCAAAAACAATTGGAATCAATACGTTAGTAGATGAGTAAAGAAACAACAATTAAAATATTTGAACAAAAGCAAATTCGATCAGCCTGGAATGAAGAGGAAGAAAAATGGTACTTTTCAATTGTAGATGTAGTTGGTGTTCTCTCTGAAAGCATTGACCCACAAGCATATTGGCGTAAACTAAAACAAAGGTTGAAAGATGAAGGAAATGAAACCGTGACAAATTGTCACGGTTTGAAAATGCTAGCTGCTGATGGCAAAATGCGATTGACCGATGTAGCCAATACTGAACAACTTTTTCGTTTAATTCAAAGCATACCTTCACCTAAAGCAGAACCATTAAAATTGTGGATAGCCAAAGTTGCAAGGGAGCGGATAGATGAAATTGATGACCCCGAAATTGGTATAGAGAGGTTAATGGAAACCTATCTACGCAAAGGATACTCAAATGAGTGGATAAACCAACGGCTTAAAAGTATCGAAATCCGTAAAGAATTGACTGACGAATGGGAAAACCGTGGCGTGCAAAAAGGGCAGGAATTTGCTATACTCACCGATGATATTACACAATCCTGGAGCGGTTTCACTACCAAAGAATATAAAAAATTAAAGGACCTAAAAAAAGAAAATTTGCGAGACAATATGACCAATTTAGAGTTGGTCCTCAATATGTTGGCAGAAGCCACCACTACAGAAATATCAAAAGAAAAAAACCCGAAGACTTTTACTGATAATCGTAAGATTGCTAAACAAGGTGGTACTATTGCCGGAAATACCCGAAAAGAAATTGAAGAGAAAACGGGGAAGAAAATAGTTACGAAACTCAATGCAAAGCAGTTGGAACAAAAACGGCAAAATGATTCATTAAATCAACAAAACTAAAAAGACGAATAATATCCAGCATTGGTAAGAAACCGTTAATCGAATAAGCAATCTATGGGGACACAAATCAAAGTTCGAACTCTGCTAGCCGCCAGCCGCAGTCCTTTAAAGATCATTAATTTAAGAGTATAGTCAATGAGCATGAAAAAAATCCAGTGGATCATCGTTCTAGTCGCCATATTGATCATCGGTTTGTTCAGTGGCAGAAGCCTTACCACCACACTTTTTGGCGAATCGTCACCCAAATTTGTGAAGCTTGAACCGGGAAACGTGAGTGTGCCATTTGAGCGAAAGTTGGTTTGGAAAACACAATCGGCTTTTGCGGACAGTATCATTAAAAACTGGTCGGAGCGGACGATCAAAGAGGAATCGTTATCAGGGAAAGGAAATGCCCCACGAATTTTGCTGGCGATGTTCTTTGCCAAACACCACCTCGATGAGGCCAATAAAATCCTGATGAAGAATACGGTCTGGGGAGTTTCGGGATCGTCGTGGATGCTGAACAAAAAAGGGGATTACGATTTTACAGCGACAATTTATACAACTATCTTGTATCTCTTTGGTGATCAACCCGATGTTCTCTATCCGGAAACGAAGAAGTATTTGCTGGATGTGTTGCTGTACGAAGATGGAAACAAGTTTCGTTATACCGCCCCAAGAACTCTGGGTCTGGTTAATGAAACGGAGAACCACCTGTTGATGACCGAAGGTTCGCGCTACCTGAAAAACCGTTGGATTAAGCTTCATGGCAACAATAAGGAATATTTCGACAATGACAAAAACGGGATGGAGTCCAAACTTCTGGCACTGCTGGACGAGATGAAAACAGCGGGACTATATGAATTCAATTCCAATCCCTATGTTGGATATACAATTACAGCACTTCTGAACCTTGAAGCATTTGCTTCCGTGAAAATCAGGGATGAAGCCCGTAATGTATTGGATTATATGAACTTCTGTTATGCCCTGGGAAGTTATCAATTGAAGCACTACCCACCAATGCGTAGGCGTTACGAGAAGGCTTCCTTTACAAGCCTGGCTACCAATTATCACTCCATATTCTTTAAATCATGGCTAAGTTATTCTGATATAGACAATTACAATAATGACATCAGAAATGGGGATGTTCATGCCTTGATGGGTTCCATTATGCCTTACCGTCCTGCCGATAAAACGGCTGAGCTGCTTTTCAACAAAGGGGATGGTTATTTTACCAGATTGGGTCATGGTGTCGAAGCTTCACCCGAAATCTATGCTGCCGGCAAAAACTTCCTAATCTCTGCAGGTGGTGTAAACCGTGGGAAACGTTCCCTGATTGTTGCGAAACCAATTACACTATTCCTTAATGATCAGGCAACAGAATTATCTGAGACATTCCATCTTGCTGGTCCGGGATCCGATTTTATGGAATGGAACAACACGGGCGTTTGTCAAAACTTTGCGGTTGCTGCCGGGCCTGTATCTGTCCCAACCGGATATCTACCATTTACACAGAAAGATAGCTGGAAAGTCTATCAATCAAGGGATAGCCTTTTGATTGCAGTATATTCCACTCCTAATTTGGGGATACTTTCAGTTCATGAAAAGCAAAATCCACAGGAACTCGCGGATAGGTTGTTTGCATCGAACTCAGACCCCGAAAAGTTGAAAACACAATTTCTACTTCCAGCTGGTTTAAAGATTGAATATGATGTTTTTGCTCCAAAAGACATGTGGGTCATCAAGGCCATTGATGGTAATCCGGTTGACCGGAACTGCGATAAATGGCCACTGATTGAGGGAGATATGAAATGAAAAGGTTTTCGATTTTCAGTTTTCTTCGCCAATTTGCATACTTCCGGAATAATCTGAAGAAACTATTAACTGCTTATCCCTTTCATTCAAGTTCACAATTTATTGGAATTCATTCATACTTGCAATACATTCTATATCAAGTATTTGCAGTAAATCCCCCCCGCCCCCTTTACGAAAGGGGGAGTCGTTCAAACTTAATTTGCTTCCTTTATAATGTTTTCAAGAATAACTTTACCGAAAGGGATAAGCAGTAACTTTATTCTCCAGAAGGCATATTGATCGGTTTTCCTGCCTGAACTGCAATTCCAAAGTCCGGAGTTCCATCAACCTTCCATTTGAAGGGTTGCATCCTAACATCCCGTTCCCAACCGGGCTTGGTGGTTTTTTTGGAATGATAGATGATCCAGTCTTCGGTATTATCTGGCGACTTCACAAATGAACAATGGCCAACACCAAATACCTGGTCATTCCCCTGAAACACCGGGCCAGTTTTCTTCCAGTTTGCCGGATCCAGCAGATCAGCATCGGGATGAACCAGTTCCAACATTCCCAACCGGTATTCTACCAACCAGGATTCGCGGCACGAATAAACGACCAACACCTTGTCTCCATTTTTGAGGATCTCAGGCCCTTCATTCAGGTTTAATGGACCGCCTGTTTCCCAATTTTTGTCGGGTGATGAAAGTTTGACACGTTTACCTTTCATCTTCCATGGATTTTCCATTTCGGAGATATACAATTGCTGAGGAGTTGCATCGGTCGTTTTCTGTTTGAACCATCCAGACCAGATGGCGTACAATTTTCCTTTGTGTTCAAGTACCGTCATGTCGATGGCCCAAACATTGGAAGTTGGATCGGTTGGATCATCCCCCGTATATAAAACGCCCATGTCTTCGTAAGTACTGAATACATCTTCGGTTGCAGATCGCAAAACGCCTGTCCGCTGATGGATAAATGGTGGGCCCGATTCACCGGCAGCATAATAAACAAACCATCTTCCCTGGATAAAGTGAATTTCGGGAGCCCAGACGCACGACTTGTTCCAACCGGTTGCAGGTGCTACCCAAATCTTTTTCGACTCTCCTTTTTGGGTCATTTTATCCGATTTAGAGATCCAAATCGAATTGCCCGACGAAGAACAATAGATGTAATCACTGTTGTGCTTCACCATCCAGGGATCGGCACCGTTCCAGACCGGGTTTGTAAAAGTTTTCGGCTGGCTAATGATTTTGTCAGTGTTATCCTGACCTGAACAAGTCAGGCCGGAAAATGCCAAAAGCAGCAGGAGGAAAAGATTGAAACAGATCTTCATAAAAGTGCTTTATTACTTTTCCCCTTTTGGACCTTTCAACCTGTCACCTGTTCCCTGTATCATGATGCGCTCCCATTCTTTGCCGTAACCAGGTTGGGTGGGTGCCATAGGGATGTTTTTACCATTTCCGTTATCGAGCAATTTGCGATTGTCGGAGTTCTTCACATTCCCATCGATGTACTTCATAAACAGGTACTGGTAAAAGGCTTTCCAGTCGCTGACAAGTTTGTTGCCAGTAAAAACAGAATAACCTGTCAGATAATCGCTCGCCTTAGCAGGGTTCTGCTTATTAAGTTCAATTGCCTTTATATCAATATCTTTCACTTCATTTCTAAACTGGTTTTCAAGCTGCGATTGGTAAGTTTCAATTTCAGGATGGATAAGGTTGTATCGCGAGTAAGCCCAGTTGTTGACCTGGTTGAAAGTCCAGAACGCAGATGTTTCAGACCACGTAATCATTGAGCCATTTCCTAAGGCATAACTTTCAGGGATTTTTTTAATTCCGCAATACATTGGAGCATAAACACATCCATCGGTGTCGTCAACACCGAACCAGAAAATTCCACCAATAGGTGCTGGCAACCAGCTTCGGGACTGCGCCACAAAACTATAACCGGTTTGCTGCGTAGCTATGGCCCGTTCGCAAAGGTAAATGGTGCTATCGACCACAAATTCCAAAGGACGCCAACGATAAGGCGATTTGAATGGGCCAGCGCCCGGATCGTTGCGCATATCGAGCGGCGTATCTTCGTAATGATTGCGCATGGCAGCAATTACCTGTTGAAGGGAAACGGGCGAATCGGGTTTTACCCAAAGTGGCAAACGGTTCGATACGAAACCATTTGGGTTTTGGCTTTGGTCCATGTTTTTAGTGTCGTGATTGAATTTTCCTAAGACATAATTTGTATAATTCTGATTATCTCTTATTTCCTTGTTTATATTCCGAAAGAATGACCAGACCCGTGCATCGCTAAAGCGGGCACCCCCAAACTTTAATGGATTAAAAACATCCGAGAAGCTGAAAGAATCATCTGCACCTTTATAAAACCCATGTTTTTTCGCAAAGCTGACAACATCGGGTGAATGATAGACAATTTGTTTTGGATCGTTCCAGTTGTTGGTTTTCTGAAACGGGAAAGTAGTGATTCGTGCCTGGTTGGCATGACCGCTCACATAACCATCTGGAATTAATCTTGCAACCCAGATAGCCCCTTTTTCAAACTTCCCCTTCCCGATCATTTCCATAATCCAGGCTTCATTGGCATCCGAAATAGAGAACGATTCGCCGCCAGTTGCATAGCCATATTGGGTAACCAGTTCGGTCATCACTTTGATCATCTCCCGTGCAGTTTTTGAACGTTGCAGCCCGATCCGCATCAGTGAACCATAATCGAGGATGGCACCGGGTTGGGAAGCCAGAGAATCGAGTCCGCCAAACGTGGTTTCTCCAATTGCCACCTGATATTCGTTCATAAACTGAACAACAGAATAGGTGTGAGGTACTTCCGGAATAGTTCCCATCAACTTCCCATTTTCGTAATGAAAGACTTCGCACAAATCGCCAGGTTTATGGTCGGCAGCCGGATAAAAAGCAATGGTTCCGTAACGTACATGTGAATCAGCAGCATACGTAATCATCACAGACTTATCGCTGGTGGCACCTTTCGTAAGGATAAGGTTTGTGCAGGCAAAACCAGTAGAAAAAGGGGCAATTAGAAATAATAGAAATAAAGTTGAAATGCGGGACATCATAAGCTTTTTTTTTGCAAAAGTAAGTAAAACCAAGTAACACAGATTCAATTATAACGATTAATTCAATGCTTGATAAAATTCAAATATTATTCCTATCTTTGTGAACTGTAAATACGAATATTTAGTATGTTTAGTTCACAGATCATCGAGAGTAACCTTGTTCTTGCTGTTTACCAGGATGCAAGAACTGCATTTCGCCTGAATGATATAGCCCAACTGGTTGGTGAAACCGATTTTCAAACAATCAATAAAAAGCTGAACTACAATGTACATACCGGTAAGTTGCAGAATCCGCGGAAAGGAATATACACAAAACCCAACTATAATCCTGAGGAACTGGCATGTATCCTTTATACACCTTCCTATATTTCGATGGAATATGTGTTGCAAAAAGCAGGAGTTATTTTTCAGTATGATTCTGGTATCACAACTGTTAGTTACCTAAGTCGTTGCATTGAGGTAA
>JBAXWR010000176.1:0-15031 GCA_037128295.1 Mariniphaga sp. | reverse complement strand
ACTCATCGATAATCTTAAGAAGCCTTTCAGGATATTTTGGATCTGTGGCATAACCAGCTTTTTTTAAGCCATAAGCCCAATTCTTGTAATCCTTTATATCATAGTCAAATAGAAAGGCATATCTGGCACTGCTTGTAAGGAATTTTGAATGGTCCCTGTAAGATTCAAGCACCGTCTTGTATTTCCGGAAACATTCATTCCGGGCATCGTCATCCTGATGCATGGAAGGTCCGGTCCATGAACTGTTGCACTTGATGCCAAAATGGTTGTTTGCATCCAACGAAAGTTGTGAATTGCCATCGCCCGATTCGAGGCATGCCTGCGCCATAGTTATACTTGCAGGTATGTGAAATTCGTTCATTTCCTGAATTGCCAACTTGGCAAACTGGTCAATGTACTGTTGCCTTGTGATTCGCTGGCCATTGACACCAAATGCCATACAGCTCAAACACCAGGTCAAACCGATTAAAAATGAATATTTTAAATTGTTTTTCAGCAGCATACAAGATATTTAATTACTTCACAGACGGCATTTTTCCTGCCTTCCTGTTTTCGTTAAATAATAAAAACAGTAGGATTCATGTCAAAATTTATCTCCGGCAAATATATTGTATATTTGAGGATTGTTAAACAGTGGATCATGGAAGAGATAACCCTTTAAATTAAATACACAGAATATCAAGGTTTGGCCCAACTGCCTGATAATGATGCCAAATTAGTGGGTTTTGCCCGTGAAGCAACCAAAAAAGGTTACGCGCCTTATTCGGGGTTTCTTGTCGGAGCTGCCGTTTTGCTCGGAAATGGCGAAATCATTACTGGCAATAACCAGGAAAACGCCGCATATCCATCCGGTTTATGCGCCGAAAGGACTGCTTTATTTTATGCTTCGGCACAATTTCCCAAAGTTCGAGTCATTTCGATAGCCATTAGCACACTGAACATCGGAAATACACCTTCCGAAATTGCGAAACCCTGTGGTGCATGTCGTCAGGTAATGGCTGAATATGAGGATATTGAAGGAATGCCAATGCGCATCATACTCGACAGCTCAAGTAAAATATTAGTAATGAATGGAATAGACAATTTGCTACCCCTGAGGTTCAAAAAAGTAGATTTGAAGTAAAAAAAACGGAGAAGGGGAAAGGTAGACCGAAAAAGGGGGACAGGAACACAGAAGATTGAAAAAGATAGACAGTTTACGAAGAAAAATAACACTTTCCCACGAATTGCCAGTTGCAAGTTGCAAGTGGCCAGCCGCTAATTTTTGAAAGCTGATATTTATTAGCAAAATTGACCTGCCCGAAAACTACTTTTGCACCCAAAATATTTACAAATCATCGTGCCATGTCAAAAGGTTTTTATAATGTCCCCGTACCTGTCAATGAACCTGTCAAAAGCTATATGCCGGGTTCCCCCGAAAGAAATACATTAAAAGCAACGCTTTCCGAGATGCGGTCCAAAGTCGTTGAACTGCCAATGATCATTGGTGGAAAATCGGTTACAAGTTCCAGGAAAATGGAAATCCATCCCTCCCATGACTTGAAACATCTTCTGGGATATTTTTACCAAGGGGATGAATCGCATGTCAATCAGGCTATTAATGCAGCTCTTGAGGCCAAATCGGCATGGGCTGAATTAGGCTGGCAACACAGGGCCGCTATATTTCTCAAAGCTGCCGATTTATTGGCAGGACCTTACAGGGATAAAATAAACGCAGCCACCATGTTGGGACAATCGAAAAATGCCTATCAGGCTGAAATTGATGCGGCATGTGAACTGGCCGATTTTTACAGATATGGTGTTCAATGCATGACCCAGATTTATGCGATGCAACCTGCTTCTAATCCGGGCATGTGGAATTACAACGAATTCCGTCCTTTAGAAGGATTTGTATTTGCTTTGACCCCCTTTAATTTCACCTCCATAGCCGGGAACCTGCCAGTTGCCCCTGTAATGATGGGTAATGTATGTGTCTGGAAACCAGCTAAAACAGCAGTTTATTCGGCAGCGGTGATCATGGAAATTCTGAAAGAAGCCGGTCTTCCTGATGGAGTGATCAACCTTGTTTATGTTTCCGGGCCAGCAGCAGGAAAGATCATTTTCAGCCATCCCGAGTTTGCCGGTATCCACTTCACAGGTTCAACAGGCGTATTTCAGGACATCTGGAAAACCATCGGCGAGAATATTTTCATGTATAAATCATATCCCAGGATAGTTGGGGAAACGGGTGGCAAGGATTTTATCTTTGCCGATCCGACAGCAGATACACAGGCACTTGCGACGGCGATTGTGCGCGGTGCATTTGAATACCAGGGGCAAAAATGTTCGGCAGCATCCCGCGTATATATTCCTTCTTCGATCTGGGCGAAGACATGGTCAGCTGCAGTTTCTCAGCTTCAGCAAATAAAAATGGGGCCACCCGAAGATTTTACGAATTTCATCAATGCTGTAATCGATGAGGCATCGTTCGATAAACTGAAAGGTTTTATCGATCGCGCCGCTACTGATGAAGACGCAGAGGTTATTTTTGGCGGGAAATGTGATAAAACTGTAGGATACTTTATTGAGCCAACGGTAATTCTGGCAAAAAAGGCCGATTACATCACGATGAAAGAAGAACTTTTCGGCCCGGTTGTCACTATTTTTGTTTATGAGGATAGTCAAATAAATGAAACACTGACACTTGTTGATACGACCTCTGCTTATGCCCTTACAGGTGCAATTTTTTCTCAGGACAGGTATTCCATTGAAAGGATGACAAAAAGGTTGGCCAATGCTGCCGGCAATTTCTATATCAACGATAAACCAACAGGAGCAGTTGTCGGGCAACAGCCCTTTGGGGGTGCAAGGGGTTCTGGAACCAATGATAAGGCCGGATCCGTTTTCAACATGTTGCGTTGGGTTTCGATCAGAACAATCAAGGAGACCTTCGTTTCTGCCAAGGATTTTATGTATCCAAATTTCCTACCTGATAATCAATAATTTAAATTTGTAATCCAATTTTTAGACCAATTGGAGGGTGACTCCTATGGTTTTTTTAACGCAAAGTTCGCAAAGGTTTCACAAAGTTCACAACGACAAACTACTGTAAATTAATAGTTTGCGTTCCTTGCGATTTTAACCTTGCGAACCTTGCGGTAAGTATCGCAGCCTTTTTGGAGTTTCTCTTTTTATTCTGAGTAGGATTTTCTAAGTTTGTATCTCAAAATTTAGAAGATATGAAACCATTTATACCAAAGGCATTTTTTAAAACGATTACAAACAAGTACCTGTTTTTCTTTTTGATTTTTTGCGTTTGGATGATCTTTCTCAACGAGAACAATATATTGTTCCTCAGGCAAAATATCAATAAGCTCAAGAAATATAAGGTAGAGGCAGCATTTTACAACGAAAAAATCAAAGCCGACAGTGCCCGTTTGAAGGAATTGCAGACCAGTGCAAAAAATCTCGAAAAATTTGCAAGGGAACAGTTTCTGATGAAGAAAAAGAACGAAGATATTTTTCTTGTGATCGAAAAAGATTAAGTTTCAATAAAAAACAAATGAAAGTCGATTACGATTTTTTTAAGATTGATGGTAAACTTACTCCACAAAAAGGTCGGATCATCATTTCTGAACCCTTTTTGCAGGGCAACTATTTTAGTCGGTCAACAGTCCTTTTGGTCGATTATTCGGCCAACGGAGCTGTAGGATTTATCCTCAACAAGCCCTTTAAAGCGGGAATCAAAGAGCTATTCGTCAATTTCCCCGATTACAATTACGAAGTTTTTATTGGCGGGCCTGTAAACAACGACAACCTTTATTACATACATACCCTTGGAAATCACATCAAAGGAAGCATTAAAGTGAAAGATGACCTTTATTGGGGAGGCGACTTTGAACAATTGAAATCGATCATCGACCTGGGAGGTGTGAGTTCAAATCAAATCAAATTCTTCCTTGGTTACTCTGGTTGGAGCCCTGGTCAACTGGATGGTGAAATCGCAGAGAATTCATGGCTGGTTGCAGAGTCTGATATACAGTTGATTATGAGTGAAAATAAAGATTTATGGCTCGAAAGTGTTAAAAAGGCGGGTGGACATTACAAGACCTGGAAGAATTTCCCCAAAGACCCGAAATTAAATTAAAACCGGAAGTTCCAGGTTATTGAAGGAATTGCAGAGAAAAGGTAGAGTTTAACAGCCTCTGTTTTAGGTGAATTCTCATCAATAGTCCTGAAAGAAATTGAATAGGCATTTTTACGTCCGTAAACATTAAAGATCCCAAAATTAAGTTCCGATCTGAACTTTTTATTTTGCCTTAACAACAGTGTTGCACCAAGGTCCAGACGATGGTATGCCGGCATCCTGTATCCATTTCGACTTGTATAATAATTCACAATATTTCCGCCAATCTCATACTTCCCACTCGGAAAGGTGATTGCATTACCGGTATAGTAAACCCATGTTGCCGAAAACGACAATTTTCGGGTTGCCTGTATGTTGACAACAACCGAAATGTCATGGGTTCTGTCCTGACGGGCTGGATACCAACTTCCGTTATTGATCGCCTTAAACTTTTTCTCGGTTCTTGATAAGGTATAAGCAATCCAACCTGTAAGTATCCCTTCACTTTTTTTGCACAAAAATTCAAGGCCATACGACCGCCCTATGCCATAAATCAACTCAGCTTCGGCATTTTCGTTAAGGAATACATCTGCATTGTCGCGATAATCAATCTGATGGCTCATTTGTTTATAGTACCCTTCAATGGATACATTAATTCCGGATGGCTCATAATCCCTGAAAAATCCGGCTGACCATTGCGAAATAAACTGTGGTCTGATATTGTTGGAACAGGGAAGCCAGTAATCGACAGGAGTACCTGCCGAGGAATTCGACAGCAGGTGGATGTATTGGCTCATACGATTGTATCCAACTTTAAAGGAAGAATGGTCAGATAAGAGCCATGTCATATTTAATCGTGGTTCAAATCCGGCATATGTCCGATAAAGAGCCCCTTGATCCTGTTTTATAGATGATGTGATGATTCCTGTCGAATTGTATTCATTTTCGGAACCGGGTCCTATCCGGGTAAATGTCGATACTCTAATTCCATAACCAAAATCAAGTTTATCGGTTAGTTGCTGTTCTGAAAATACATATAAGGCATTTTCCCATCCTTTTTTTTCTTCAATTTTAAAACTGTTCAGGTTTTTTGAACCGGACTCCACTTCCCCTGGCTTGAATTGGTGAACCACAGAATTTAAACCAAAAAAAAGACTGTAACGATTCGACAGAGATAATGAGTAATCCTGTTTCAACGAAACATCCTTGATCCCTGCTGTTAACGAAAACTTCCCGTCAATGTTTCCTTCTGTTTTGTAATTGTAGTCATTCAAAACAAGGGTCGTGTTGGCAAAAAGTGACGGTGAAAACTGATGGTTCCACCTTAGCGAGCCTGCCTTATTTCCCCAGTTAAATCCAAAATCCCTGGCAAGGAGAACATCCCGGCCAAAATATCCCGAAAGGAAAATCCTGTTATTGTCGTTAACGATCATATTTGTTTTTAGGTTTAAATCGTAGAAATAGAGCTTGTTGTCTTTTACTTTTTCATCATTTGATAGCGGAAGAAACAAGTCTGCATAGGTCCTTCTGCCCGAAATCATAAACGAAGCTTTATCTTTTGCGATCGGCCCTTCTGCCATCAACCTTGATGAAATCAGGCCAATTCCCCCGGCAAAATTATAATCTTTCATATTCCCCTCACGCATCCTGATATCCATGACCGACGAAGCCCGGCCACCATATCGGGCAGGAACCCCACCTTTGTACAACTTCACTTCACGGATCGCATCGGAATTGAAAACCGAAAAGAACCCCAAAAGATGTGAAGGATTGAATACAGGGGCATCATCGAGCAAAATAAGGTTCTGGTCGGGATTCCCTCCTCTTACATAAAATCCCGAATTCCCCTCTCCCACTGGAGAAACACCTGGCATTAACTGGATCGATTTAAGAATGTCCTGCTCGCCAAAAAAAACCGGAATCCCGGTCAATTCTTTGACGGTTAGTTTGACTGTTCCAATTTCGTTCTTTCGCACAAGGTCTTCACTTGACTGTCCGAATACTGTAATTTCCTCAATATTAGTCTCTTTTGGTGAAAGGGAAAAGTTTTGCTGCAGGTTTTCATTCAATACCAACTCCTTTCTTAAAGTTTGATATCCAACATAAGAGAAAACAAAAGAATATTTCCCGGCAGGCAGGTTAATCGAAAAAAAACCATATGAATTTGTGCTTACCCCTGTTTTAATGTCTTCGGAATAGACCGATGCGGCAATCAATGTTTCACCAGAAGTTTCGTCCCGGAGGTAACCGCTCAGTGTAAAGTGCTGTTGGGCAATGCTTACAAACGGAAAAACCATCAGTACGAAAAACTCAAAGCTCAATAAAGCGCTCAGTAATTTGAGAAATCGGGGCATTGTAAAAATTGTAAATTCGCTTCCTTTTCCAATCAAGGATTAATATTCAGGCAAATTTAGTTTTTTTATTAAATTTGACGGTACATTATACTTTTGCCATGCGTTTAAAAATATTCCCGTTATTACTGGTTGTACTCTTTGCATCATTTTCATTGTTCGGTCAGCCTTCCAAACCAAAGGTGCTGACTGCCAATCAAATCATTGAAATGATAGAGGCCAAAGTTACCTGTCCCTGGGCTGCCGAAACGGTCGATACTTTTAAAGCCGGTAACCCACAGGATAATGTCACGGGAATTGCTGTCTGCATGTTTGCCGATATGAATGTGCTGAAAATGGCGGTGGCCGAAAAATGCAACCTGATCATTGCCCACGAGCCAACCTTTTACAGTCACCTCGATGGGACCAAAATATTGGAAAACGACCCTGTGTTTCAGGAAAAAATCAAATACATCAACGACAACAAATTGATCATCTGGCGGTTCCACGACCATATCCACCGCACCAGGCCTGACGGGATTTATATGGGCATGATCGAAAAACTGGGATGGGCTAAAAATCAGATAGATAGCACAATGGTCCGTTTTAGGTTCGATAAGGTTAAATTGTCCGATTTCATTGCTCAGCTGAAATTGAAATTTCCTGAAAGCGACTTTAGGGTAGTTGGAAATCCGGACATGATTGTAACTGGTGTAGCTTTGGCAGTTGGTGCTCCGGGTTCTTCTTCCCATATGAAACTCTTGCAGGAAAAAAATATTGACCTGCTTATTGCTGGTGAGGCCCCCGAATGGGAAACTTACCAATACGTCAACGATGCCGTATTGCAAGGAAAAAACAAAGCGGTGATCTTTATAGGCCACACCAACTCCGAAGAAGCAGGCATGGACTACTGCTCCCGCTGGTTAAAAGGCTTTGTCCCACAAAGCATTAAGATTCAATACATGAAGAATGGCTCGAGTTTTAAAACTTATTAATAAACCCTCAAGGTAAACCAAAGAGGCTGTCCTATAAGTCTGAAATTTTTACCGCTAAGCTACGCAAAGTGAAATTCGCAAAGGTACGCAAAGTGCTAAATCACTGTATTATAGCTTGGCGTATCTTTGCGAAACCTTGGCGATCTTTGCGGTAAAATAAACCTTTTTGGACAACCTCTTGGATATAAACTTTTCTTTTCAACAACAATCCTATCTTCTTGGATCATACGACTGTGGCAACCAGACCCTGAACCACGATTGTTCGTCGAGCGTGTTCCCAGCCGATGCAAAGTCACAGAAGGTGACCTGCTGAGGTTTGCTCCCACCCTCCTGGTGCGATTCGAGGATAAAAGTTCCATTAAACTTCATCCAGATCCCATCCTGATTGACAGCAACCGGCTCAAGGTTGATAGTTCCCTCCTTACCAAGAACGGGTAAAAGGGTTTCATCAACATGGGGAGTTCCAAGCCTTGCATCGCGACAAAGTACAATCGGGCCACGCACAATTGCGATATTTTCGGGACGTTCACCGATTCGCACAATGCGCCCGCGTAGATCGGCAGTCAAACTGATCGCATCACCTGATTTCCAGGATCTTGAAATTTCGGCATAACTTCCAGGAGTTATATTGGCAAATGGCTCACCATTAACCGATAACTGGTTCTGTTTGCTCCATTCGGGGATACGGATACGGACTTTAAGCATTTGATCTTTAGGCAGCAGCACCTTAACTGTAATATTTCCCGAAACAGGATAGTCGGTCTTTTGAACCACCTCAACCGATGTTCCGCCGGGCAATTGTAGTTTGTAGCTTCCCTCCGCAAAAAAGTTGATGCTGATCCCCTCTTTGGTCGCCATCACTGCGGTTAAAGGAAATGTGAACAAACCTCTCGGACCACTTGCGTTACAGCAATTCAGGCCCATCCCACACTGTTCGCTCCCCTGAAGCCTCTTTCCTGCCAAAGGTGAATATTTTGCCCAGTCGGCGCCATCTTTGAACATCGACCCCAACAAGGCATTGTACCAGGTTTGTTCGACTGCATCGGCATATTTTGATTCACCTGTCAACCTTAGGAGCTGCTGGCTCAATTTGATCCATGTAGCTGTCACAATTGTCTCCTGATAATGATCAATATGCATGGTCTGTAAATGTTTGCCACCAAACCATCACTCCACGCTGCTTCCCGAACCGGTGATGTTGATCTCTTCGTCATAAATATTTTGCCAGGTTGCTTCAACAGCCTTCAGGTATTCAGGCTTTCCCGTCAAACGGTAAAGCTCAAGCAAACCTTCGTAGCACGACATCATTTCGTAGGCTTTCTGCCCCTGTTCGGGTCCAAACCAGTTTTTTGGTTTCGGAAACCGTTTTGAAACGCTGATTCCCGATTTTGAGATCAATTGAGGTCCATCGGAGGTTTCCCATTGCCTGACGATTTCACTTGCAAAATCGAGGTAGCGCTGATCACCTGTACGGGAATAAAGCTGACAAATGGGTTCAAGTACCGAGGAGGCTGCCATTCCATGGTGATTTCCTTTAAGTACGATCAAAGATTTGGTGTCCGAGAGTTCCTTCATCAGGTGGTCTGCCAGTTTTCGAACTGCAAGGATTGTTTTTTTGTCATTTGTGATATCATAATAGGCCAACAACCCCAACATGCAATATTTACGACCCCAGATATCCCATTGATCAAGATGCTTATTATCGGCATAGTTCCCAATATATCCATCAGGAGTTTGAGTGGACAATAGCCCGTAAACTGCCTGGTCCAGAATGGCTTTCAATTTAGGCTCAGGACGGTATTTATAGGCCAGGACCGCTGATGTAAACCATTTTCCCCAGAATTCGCTCTGCCAGCAACGGTCTTCTGTCCGGTTCCGGAAAGGTTCGACAAGCCTGTTCACATCCTGCGCAAGGATCCGGTTTTGGTAAGAGGCATCCAGTTTTCCACCAACATAACCGCCAATCACAGCAAAGGAAGCCGGAACAAGGAAATCGTCAACAGCAGGTTTAACCGGCTTTTGACCAAATGACTGATCGATAAGTATTTGCAACAACAAACAAAACAAGGTGATGAATTTTTTCATATATATACTCAATTTAACTCGTATGTATCTAATTATTAAATACCTATGCTCATTACCGAATAGGCTCGTTTCTGTGATTGGTTATAGATAAAGGAATAGCCTACCGGGATGGAAAGCTTGTCCGAAACCCTGATCCTTTTTTCAAAAGTTACGCCAACATTGATCAATGAAAAGCCCTTACTTCCATACGTATAGCTTTCGCTTGTTACGAGTCCAATGGTAGGTGTAACCGTAATTTCTTTAAGCACAAACGGATAGACTGCTTCAACGTAAGTTGAGAAATTGTTTTTATCCTTTAAAACTGCCTGTCCGGTTGAATCATAATGGTCAACTTTTTTATCGGCGCCCCAGATGGTGGTCCCAACAGTAAACGAAAGTGGAATTTTTTCGCTAACTGTATATTTCACCGAAAATTCATCAAGATGAGTGGTATTTTTATTGTTGAAATTAAAATAGTCATTCCCCTGACCCATGTCAAAATCATATAAAGTGAACACAAAATTCTTGGGTGCGTATGAAATGTAAATATCTGGTTCATAAAATGTTCCACTGTAATTTGTTGTGGCCCACATTCCCAATGTCCATCCTTTGTATCCGATAGAAGCCTCACCCACGATATTCGGGTCTTTGGTCATTTCAACACCCCTGAACATATATTTACTAACCAATTTAAAACTTGCGTTAGCCGAGAATTTACTCTCCGGTTCCTGGGCTATGAGTGAAAAGCCGATAGACAGGAACAATAAAAAGGTTAAAACAACTGCTTTCATAAAATTTGACTATTATTTTTGACTATTTCAGCTCAACAATTTGGATCAATAGTTTCAGGACAACATCGCTATCATCAACCTGCTTGGCAATATTTTTAGCCTCTTCTGTTTTTCCTGAATAATAAGCTTTGCACCATTGCGCAATTTTTAAGGCCGGATTTTTTTCAACCATCTCCTTCATGATCTGATCTGCCTTGGATAGATTGCCATTTTTCCTGAATATCATTGCACTTAAAAAACGATTGGCATCGGAGAAAAGCTCTTGTTTATCAAAAGCAAGCGTGATGTTTTTCTCCATCGTTTCGGCCGATTTTTTATCTTTTAATTTTGTATATGCCTGAATTGCAATATAATTCTCAAGACTCTCGTCCACCAGGTAAGGTTTCCCAACACCCAGATTAAATGGCCATTGTCTTGCCATCCCTATGCTTTCGACGGCTTTCCGGTAATTCTTCGTTTTCATTTCATCCAAAGCTTTGCCGATATTGGCATAACGCCAGATTGTCCTTCCCTCGGTAGCCCCTTCGTTGGGCAGAACCGCAATTTTTTGAAGCAGGCTCACACAGGCTGAATAGTTGCCGTTCCTTTGCAGCATCTTGGCATAATGCAACCCGAGGTAATAGTTCAGGGGATTCTTCGCATAAAAATCTTTTGCCAGTTCCTCCGCTTTTAAAGGATTTCCCTGTTCAAAGAAGAACCTTGATGCAAACAATCCTGTACGCCAGTCACTTCCGGCAAGTTGCAATGCTTTTTCAACATCGGCTTGCGCCTCTGCACTCCCTTTGGTCCAAAGCTCTGCACGTGCAATGTAGAATGGGAAAAATGCCGGGGCCTCTTTGCACTCTTTCCATAGCTTAGCCCCTTTATCCTGCGCACCAGCATTTAAATAGATCAATCCTGTGTAATATTTAATTTTCCAGTCACCTGTGATTGTTTGGGCCCATTCCAAAGGCTTTAACGTTTCGGTCCTGAAAGGTAGGGCAAACAGAGGATCAATGCTTATTGCTTTAGTTAGCAATGAATTGGCAATTTGGGAGTTTCCATTCAAATGGTTAAGATAAGCTTCCCACAGTAAAACAACTGGTTTATTTTCAGGAGCAAGTCCCAAAATTTTCAAGGCGTCGTATGTTTGCCCTTTGCCATAATACCACAGAGCATATTCCAGATAAGTTTCCTGAGGCAGTTCATTTGTCACACAATTGATTGCCCTGGTTTTATTTTCAGTTGAAGAAGATGATAAATACTTTTCAAACCATATAAAATGGTTTAAAGGATCTTTCGATTCCATTTTGGACAGCTCACCTTCGGACTCTTTCAAATTTCCGAGCTTTCTCAGACTGATCACTTTCAATTGATTGGCCTCTGAACTCAACTGATTGTAGTCCAATGATTTGTTTGCATAAAGCAGCGATTGTTGGTAATCCCCCTTTGCAAGAGAAATGGATGAAAGTGCGCTATAGGATGCTGCACGCTGTGAAACTGAGGATGCTGCCAGCGAATATCCATCGATGGCCGAGATGGTATCACCAAGGGCAAGGGCAGCATTCCCATAATTCATATTGGCTTCAGCGTCATAGGTATCGACTGAAAGTGCTTTTGAAGCAAACTCAAAGGCTTCGCGATAGTCGGTTTTCCGGTAGGCAAGGGTTGAGATGCCATTTAAGGCCGGGACAAAATTGGGTTCAATTTCAATCGATTTTTTATAATCTTCATAGGCCGTTTTATACAACCTTTGCCTCTCCTGCTCTTTTCCTTTCAAAGACCAACCATAAGCGGTTTCCCACTTGAACCCCTTTGCTGGTTCGACAGGACGTTTAAGCTGCCCTTTGGCAGGATTGGTATCATACAATAACCGGTTATTGATCCAAACTGACAAATTATTGGCAGAATTCTGGTATTCAAATGATTCTGATATGACTTGCATCGGAATTGTAACGATCTTCTTTGTGAAAACCACCTGTTTTCCGTTTCTAACTTCCAGATTTCCTTCGAGTTTCTCATTGGGGCAGAACCACAAATTGAAGGTTTTCCCCTTTTGTTCAAGGTTAACGGATCCGGCAGGTGTGGCGAATTTCAAACCTTGTGTTTTCTTAACAGGAAACCAGTATTCTGTCCATTCGTCGGTAGAAACCGGGGCAAAACCCCTGTTTTTGAAAGGAGTGTTGCTGCTCTGATCCGCCGCCTGGTTAAACAAACGACCCGACTGTATTTCTGTATATTGGCCGTCTTTGTCGGTGAGGAGTTTCTCCCAGATCATCCCTTCATCCGAAAGCCCCCAAATCCATACTTTTTTCCCCGGTTTGTCATCATACGATGCGTAATGGACAAAACCAAAATCGTCATCATGCCAATAAGCACCGTAGAAGCCTGTTTCCCCGCCAAATACATGATAGGACTTATAACTTCCGAAATTATTTTTCTCGTACCACGAGATTTGCCGACCTTGCTGATCAACAGGCCAGGAAGAAGGAACTCCGTCGTGGCCAAGGTGGTAATTCCCCGGAAAGATGTATTCCAGGTTCCCTGCTGTTTTAATGCCAAGATTCATCCAGTGGTAATACGACTGCTCAAGATTGGTGGGATTGTCCCATACAGAGCGGGTTGCGAAATAGGCCTTGTCCTTGGGCAGGTTGACTTCCACGCTCCACCGTGTACGCGATGGCAGGTCGATGGCTCCCACGAAACAGCTTACGCTTCCATCATCATTTTTTCGGATCATATAATCGACAGGTGAAGAGGTGGTTGGGGCATGGCCGATCACACCAAAATTCAATTCTATGCCTCCTGAAGTCCATGGTCCGCGCATCGCAACATCCCTGAATTTCACCACATGGTTAAAATAAATAAACTCTTTACCTGTTGCCTTTTCGATTGCGCCCCATATTTTTCCACCGATTTCGGGTGCTACCCAAAGTTTGATGTAATCGTTTTCCATCACGACCATTTTCCAGTTCCGCATTACCCCCTTGTCGGAATAGCCCTCGAAACGAAAATAAGGATAAAACTTGCTGGGAGCTGGTACCGGATCGGGATCCGAATAGGCATAAGTCAGCAATGGAACCTGTGTCTCTGCGATTTTTGCAGTTTGTGCGAATGAATAGTTGGAAATAATAATTCCGATCATCAGCCAAAGGACCTTCTTTTTCATTTTCAGCGATTGTAAGTTTATTTTCCAAAGATATAATAAATCAACTTTATTATATCAGATATTTGAATTTGTCACTGTTCTAAAGATCAAAAATTGAGAATAAAAGGGCAAAGAAAAGGCAGCGAGAATGGAGATTTCCGTAACTGGTGTCGAAGCCCTTATTGACAGGATACTAAAAGTGTAAAGGGGCTAATGGCTAGTGATTTGTAACGACTTATCAGCCAATTGTATATGATGTATTGTATAAACCACCCCGGCTTCGCCACCCCTCCAATGGATAGGAATTTCCGAGTTTGATTGTTTTATTTGAAGTTTGAATGAGCAAGAGATTGACATATTTATATAATAACCTGTTATATAAGTTTTTATAAATTTTGAAACCACTATTCACCCTGAACTACGATCTATTCCCCTCCACCGGAGGGGTGCCCTTTAGGGCGGGGTGGCTTTCGGCAACTTATTCCAATGTTTGATCGTTAGTTTCCACCTTTAAAACAAATTACGACCTTATAATGCTTTTCGTTTGAAATCTTTTCTTAGTTTTACGATCACAAATTACTTTAACTTACCGGATTTATGAAAATTAGGAACCAATTGACCATATTGCTTTTGTTCTTTTTTGGCAGCACCCTTTTTGCACAACCAAAAATCAGTGTCAAATCGTTCGTCAAGCAGGATAACGATTTGACCGCACGCATCGATGCCCCCAAAAAAGACCAGAATGGCGATGTTTGTGCAATCATTAAAGTTGTGACGACCCAAACAGGTTTTACCTGGGACTCGGATAGATTGGGGATTGTGGCTGCAATACCCAAAACCGGCGAATATTGGATCTATGTCCCTTTTGGTGCCAAACGTCTGACGATACAGCATCCACAATTGGGTATTTTGCGCGACTATCAATATCCGCTTACAATAGAACCTGCCACGGTTTATATTCTGGAACTGACAACGGGAAAAGTGGAAGTAACTGTTACACAGGAAACAATCGGCAGCGAATGGGTCGTGGTTACTTCCGAACCGACAGGGGCAGATGTTTACATCGACGAAAAATCAACCGGGAAGCAGACACCTTTCAGTATGCAATATCCGCTCGGTGTCCATTCCTACAGTTTGAGTCTTGACCTTTATCATCCGGATGCAGGTCGGTTCGAACTAACGCCTGACGGGGGCAAAAAGAAAATTGCAAGCACCTTGAAACCTGCTTTTGGTCAGCTTAAACTGATCTCTTCGCCCGAAAATGGCGCAACAGTTGTGCTGAATGGAAAACCGATGGAACTGGTAACTCCTTGTACGATCGATAAAATTAAAAGTGGCACTTACCCGTTGACCGTAAGCAAAACCTTGTACCACGAGAAAACCCAGACCGTCACAATTGCGGATGGCCAGATCACAAATGTGGATGTTGTTTTAAAACCAGCGTTTGGCTCGGTTTCAATAACCAGTTCGCCAGAAAGCGGTGCTGCTGTTACACTTGACGATGCCCCAACAGGACAGGTAACTCCTTGCACCCTTGATAAAATCATTTCCGGCAACCATACAGTTTCATTGCGAAAAGAATGGTACCAACCTGTTAAAAAACAATTGGTTGTGGCTGA
>JBAXWR010000175.1:0-15032 GCA_037128295.1 Mariniphaga sp. | reverse complement strand
GATTATTACCGACTGCCTAAATTAGTAGATACCATAAAAAGCTTTCTATCTGATCATTTTAACTTTCTCCAATGCGAAAATTCAAATACACTAAAATTAGGAGAGGCTTGTTTATGCCATAGCTGCAAAAAATTGAACCAACTTTACCACCCATCACATATTGAGATTTATGCCCCCGCTAAAGTGCGACAGGTTGAGTTTAATGACAGTTTAATGTCATTACGACTGCTCGAAAGCCCAAAGACTGGCTCTTTCAAAAACCCGATGGCAATGCGAACATTGCATGAATTGCGAAAATTAGTGAATTACATGTTAAAGGAAGGTGCAATTAATGAGGAAACAAGGGTGGTTATTGAAACTGCAAGGGATTTAAATGATGCCAACATGCGCTGGGCCATAAATGAATATCAAAACCAAAGAAAGGCGGAAAATAAAGAATTTGAGCATGCGATTTTATCATTGTTGGGAGATCAAGAATTTACTGGAAATGCAAACCAAAACAAAGAGGAAGATATAGAAAAGGTAAGACTTTTAGTGGATCAATTTGACATTGAAGAACATGGAGACCTCATAACGGATTCAGTGTTGGATAAAAATACAAAAAATAAGAATAAATTAGAAAAAGTTGAATCTTTTAAACGGTCACCCCAATTCCTTCGAAAAATAATGGAAGAAAAAGATCTTGTCAAAAAATATAGTCTTTGGAAAGAACAAAACTTCCGATGTATTTACACTGGCAGATTAATAAAAATCACTGATCTTTTCGCCGATAATGTTATTGATTTTGAACATACGATCCCCCGCAGCCTTTCTTTTGATGACTCTTTAGAGAATCTAACCGTTTGTTATGCTGACTACAATCGGAACATTAAAAAGAAGCGGATTCCTTTCCAATTGGCAGAATATGAAAATATATTAACAAGGATAGAAAATTGGAAAATAAAAATCGAAGGATTAAAAGATAATGTCGAATTTTGGAGACAAAAATCGAAGAAAGCTGCAGCAAAGGACTTTAAGGATAAAGCTATCCGCCAACGCCATTTATGGCAAATGGAGCTTGACTACTGGAAAGGGAAATATGATAGGTTCACCCTGAAAGAAGTGACAAGTGGTTATAAGAACAGCCAATTGGTTGATACGCAATTAATATCTAAGTATGCCTTACATTATTTGAAATCGGTTTTTAATAGTGTCGATGTCCAAAAAGGCAGTATTACTTCTGTTTTCAGAAAAATCATTGGCATTCAAAGTGAATATGAAAAAAAGAACAGAGATATTCATTCGCACCACGCCATCGATGCGAGCGTACTCACACTTATACCTAAAGCAGCCTCCCGCGACCGAATGTTGAAACTTTATTATGAAAAAGTTGAAAAAGGGGAGTTAAGGAGGGGTAATATTAATAAGTTTGAGTATCAATCACTTGTCTCAGAAATTGAGAATATTGAAAATGACTTGCGATTCGAAATCCGCAAATGCAAGATTGGATCGGCGAAAAACATTGTAGAAACGATCGAAAGCAACATTATTATTAATGCAGTGACCAAGGATACTACACTTTGTACTGCAACGAAAATAATCCGTAGAAGTGGTAAGCCTGTTGCTATTCTCAATTCAGATAAGCAGATAGTTTATAAGACTAATGATGAAGGGAATATGGAATACCGAAGGCATCCGGATGGCAATCTTATATTTAAACGTGATGAGAAAGGGAATTTTGTTTTAGATGCAAAAAGAAATAAAATGCCTATACCCATAGTCAAACCACGGATTGCAACTGGCGATTGCATTAGGGGTCAATTGCATGACGAAAGTTTCTTTGGCGCGATCAAGAAAGTAATGCGTGATGAAAATAATAAGCCGAAGGTAGAAGGAGGAAAATTCATTTTCGAAGATGGATTGCACTATGTAATTCGGAAAGAACTCAAATTCAAGAAAAATGACCAAGATACTGGATTCAAATCGTTATCTGAAATTGAAAAAGTTATTGTTGATCGTGATTTGTTCGAGAATATCAGAAAACAAGTCGAGGCGGCGGCTGGCTCTTTAAAAGAAGCAATAGAAAAAGGTATTTATATGCTTAATAAACAGGGTAAGCCAAAAATTATTGACAAGAATGGCCATCCACTAAATAAAATCAGGCACATCAGGGTATTTGTCAGATCAACAGAACCTTTACCCATAAAGAAACAAACATATATATCGAGCAAACCAAGCAAGCACCTTGTAAACAGGGACTATAAATCATTTTATTACGCCAATAATGCTTCTAATCCATATTATGCACTTTATCAAGGTGAAGTCAACAATAAAAAGGTTACTAAATATGAAATTCTGAATCTCAAAAAAGTTTCAGAACTAATAGATTCAGGCTCTTTTAGAGTTGAAGAATATAAGTTAGTTGATTCCAATTCAGATAATAAAATCTTATTGCGCGACTTATTAAGCATTGGAAAGAGAGTTATATTTTTTAAAGAAGATGCTCAAGAATTACTTGATATGGATCATATAAATAGGATTAAGCGTTTATATGTAATTACAGGTTTTGAAAAAGACGGTCGGATTAGATTTCTATATCACTCTGAAGCTAGGGATGATAAAAAACTAACAGAAGCTTACCCAATTAGTGAATTTGGTCAGAATGGGAAAAATGGTTTTTCTTCAATTAATTGGGATAAACCTTGGCCAAAACTTAAACTTTCAAAAGACAATCTTAATATGCTAATTGAAAACAAGGACTTTGAAATTAAACCTGATGGCGAAATACGATTTTTATGAGTAAACGAAAATGACATATTTACCGTAGAGTGCCATATAAGTACTCTTTGAGATTCTATTTCCCTGAAGCTTCTAGCTATTAACTGGACGTTTTCGGAAACAACCAATTTTTCAAACTTTACCGTTATAGGTATTCGGCAGATCCGAATGCGAATCGAAAAAATAATTAAACAACGATGATCAAACGAACTCTTTACTTTGGTAATCCAGCCTATCTTCGATTTAAAGATGAGCAGTTGGTGATCAACTTGCCGGAAACATCGATTTTGCCCGAAAAAGACCGGGTGATTACAATCCCCATTGAAGATATTGGTGTCGTTATACTTGAAAATCTGCAAATCACGATCACTCATCAACTGGTTAGTGCACTTTTAAAGAACAATGTTGCCATCATTACCTGCGATGAACGCCATATGCCGATAGGTTTATTGATGCCTTTGGAAGGAAACACAACACAAAGTGAACGGTTTATCCATCAGGTCAATGCCTCCGAGCCTCTGCGCAAACAATTGTGGCAACAAACCATCCGTCAGAAAATCTTGAATCAAGCAGCAGTGCTTAAGCAGGAAGGACGAAAAATTGAAAATATGAAATACTGGGCAGACCAGGTAAAAAGTGGCGACACCGAAAACCACGAAGGACGTTCAGCCGCCTATTATTGGGGCGAATTGTTCGATTCGTCACTTGATTTCAGGAGGGATCCGGAAGGATTCGCACCCAACAATTTGCTGAATTATGGTTATGCCATTTTACGAGCTACAGTCGCCCGTTCGCTTGTGGCTTCGGGATTGTTGCCAACTTTGGGCATCCACCACCACAACCGGTACAATGCCTATTGTCTGGCAGATGACATCATGGAGCCTTACCGACCTTATGTCGATCAGCTCGTACTTAAAATCCTGGAAATGGGCGAAATGCCCGATGAACTCACAAAAGAACATAAGGCCAAATTGCTGCAAATTCCGGTTTTAGATGTCAATATAAATTCCCGGCGTAGTCCGCTTATGTTGGCTGTTCAGCAAACAACCGCATCTTTGGCGAAATGTTTCCTGGGGGAATTGCGGAAGATTGAATATCCCGAAATGAATTGAACCTTTTTAATGGAACGGTTAAATGAATATCGGATTATGTGGGTAATGGTATTGTTCGACCTTCCGACAGAAACAAAAAAAGAGCGGAAGATATATGCCGATTTCAGGAAAAAATTATTGAAAGATGGGTTCACAATGTTCCAGTTCAGCATCTATTTGCGCCACTGTCCGAGCAAAGACAACGCTGATGTCCATATCAAGCGCGTAAAATTGGAACTTCCAGAGCATGGTCATATTGGGATTTTGTGCATAACTGACAAACAATTTGGCGATATGGAACTATTTTATGGTAAAAAGGCAGTAGAGAAAAAGGGTCAGGTACAACAATTGGAGTTGTTCTAAACGGATATCGAAACCCATTCAAATAAAAAAACCGGCCTTTAATCCGGTTTTTCTGACTGATATTCCCTGGTTTTTAATCCTAATATTGACCTTATTCAACAATCAATCAGGTATATAAGCGGTGGTATGGTGAATATCAGTATGTCAAAGATACAATTTGAAAGCAAATCACAACGAATTTAGTTAAGCTTAGATTTTGGCGTACGGTGAATATCAGTATGTCAAAGATACAATTTGAAAGCAAATCACAACGTGCATTCTAATGGTCAAATCTTTGCACCCGGTGAATATCAGTATGTCAAAGATACAATTTGAAAGCAAATCACAACCGGATGGGCTTAAGCCTGAAAGGGTAATTAGGTGAATATCAGTATGTCAAAGATACAATTTGAAAGCAAATCACAACTGCCTCCATGCAGGCATGGGCGCGGCGCGAGGTGAATATCAGTATGTCAAAGATACAATTTGAAAGCAAATCACAACCTAACGATATTTTGCCGTGGATATCAATGAGGTGAATATCAGTATGTCAAAGATACAATTTGAAAGCAAATCACAACTAGTAGGTAGTTATAGGACCCCCAGCACTTGGTGAATATCAGTATGTCAAAGATACAATTTGAAAGCAAATCACAACCGGGAACAATGGAAGGTTATTTTTTTGTTGGGTGAATATCAGTATGTCAAAGATACAATTTGAAAGCAAATCACAACCATAAGGTGGATCGGCAATAATCAAATCGAGGTGAATATCAGTATGTCAAAGATACAATTTGAAAGCAAATCACAACTATTTGCAAACTGTTAGCCGTGTTGAATATGGTGAATATCAGTATGTCAAAGATACAATTTGAAAGCAAATCACAACCAAAACTGACTGATTAGGATTTGCAACACCGGTGAATATCAGTATGTCAAAGATACAATTTGAAAGCAAATCACAACTGTGGCGACTGCATCCACAGAAGAGGCAATGGTGAATATCAGTATGTCAAAGATACAATTTGAAAGCAAATCACAACGTTGCAAGTGCTGAACCTCCGGTTGATGCTGGTGAATATCAGTATGTCAAAGATACAATTTGAAAGCAAATCACAACCGCAAAACGCGAACAGATAACGGGGCATTAGGTGAATATCAGTATGTCAAAGATACAATTTGAAAGCAAATCACAACTGTGGCGACTGCATCCACAGAAGAGGCAATGGTGAATATCAGTATGTCAAAGATACAATTTGAAAGCAAATCACAACTCCACATTATTTAAAGCCCAATTCAAAAAAGGTGAATATCAGTATGTCAAAGATACAATTTGAAAGCAAATCACAACCACGCCTTCACATAGGCCAAACCTGTCGATGGTGAATATCAGTATGTCAAAGATACAATTTGAAAGCAAATCACAACTGATTCAAGTTCAAAAGGCACTGCATTATTGGTGAATATCAGTATGTCAAAGATACAATTTGAAAGCAAATCACAACCCGTTAATCCTAATACCTTACCTTTTAATTGGTGAATATCAGTATGTCAAAGATACAATTTGAAAGCAAATCACAACCCATTGACAGTTTCAACGTCAATAAATTGTGGTGAATATCAGTATGTCAAAGATACAATTTGAAAGCAAATCACAACGTCGTACCCTGTGGAATGTCATCGCTGTCAGGTGAATATCAGTATGTCAAAGATACAATTTGAAAGCAAATCACAACTTGGTGAATCTTGTTCTTTTCTGACCTGTGGGTGAATATCAGTATGTCAAAGATACAATTTGAAAGCAAATCACAACTAAGCGGGACAGTTGCCACAACTACCGCAAAGGTGAATATCAGTATGTCAAAGATACAATTTGAAAGCAAATCACAACAGCCAAGCAGCCATTAAAATAACGTTCAAAGGTGAATATCAGTATGTCAAAGATACAATTTGAAAGCAAATCACAACTTTCAAGTCCTTAACGGTTATCGGCTCATTGGTGAATATCAGTATGTCAAAGATACAATTTGAAAGCAAATCACAACATTCGGATTATGACAGTTCATTTGTTTACAGGTGAATATCAGTATGTCAAAGATACAATTTGAAAGCAAATCACAACGACACTCTGCAATTCACTGTTTATCTGGAAGGTGAATATCAGTATGTCAAAGATACAATTTGAAAGCAAATCACAACTTCACGGCCTTGTATGTGATTGTTACATCCGGTGAATATCAGTATGTCAAAGATACAATTTGAAAGCAAATCACAACCAATCGTCTATGGTTATGGACTTGGAACGCGGTGAATATCAGTATGTCAAAGATACAATTTGAAAGCAAATCACAACTGTGCGGTGTCTGTTAGCGAAGTATCAAAAGGTGAATATCAGTATGTCAAAGATACAATTTGAAAGCAAATCACAACTTAACCCTGTCGCGGTTGTTAGTGCGGCGGGGTGAATATCAGTATGTCAAAGATACAATTTGAAAGCAAATCACAACCGAATCACACGTACCAACGATGGGACGGCTGGTGAATATCAGTATGTCAAAGATACAATTTGAAAGCAAATCACAACCGGTTGGCAGGAGGCATTAGCGGCACAAGTGGTGAATATCAGTATGTCAAAGATACAATTTGAAAGCAAATCACAACATAACAAACTGATAACAACGACTAAAGAAGGGTGAATATCAGTATGTCAAAGATACAATTTGAAAGCAAATCACAACCAGGGGCGAGAGGAGGAGGTAGGGCAAAATGGTGAATATCAGTATGTCAAAGATACAATTTGAAAGCAAATCACAACAAGAGCAAAAAGCAGCTTATCGAAAAGCCTGGTGAATATCAGTATGTCAAAGATACAATTTGAAAGCAAATCACAACGATTCCCTCACTGGCGACAAACTTGCAAAGGGTGAATATCAGTATGTCAAAGATACAATTTGAAAGCAAATCACAACTTGTCGAGCGTGTCGAAACCAACACCATAAGGTGAATATCAGTATGTCAAAGATACAATTTGAAAGCAAATCACAACCGTTGAGTGAACGGGGCAACGGTAGCAGCCGGTGAATATCAGTATGTCAAAGATACAATTTGAAAGCAAATCACAACTAGCTGCATTGAGGGCCAAATACCCAGGAAGGTGAATATCAGTATGTCAAAGATACAATTTGAAAGCAAATCACAACTAGTCAAGATTCTGAAGGTAGGAATTGTCAGGTGAATATCAGTATGTCAAAGATACAATTTGAAAGCAAATCACAACTGTCAGAAGTGTTTCTTCACTTGCTTCAAGGGTGAATATCAGTATGTCAAAGATACAATTTGAAAGCAAATCACAACTCTTACAATGAATTGATGGAAAAATACATTGGTGAATATCAGTATGTCAAAGATACAATTTGAAAGCAAATCACAACTTGCTTGAGGTGGCTGAACTCTCTGTTGAAGGTGAATATCAGTATGTCAAAGATACAATTTGAAAGCAAATCACAACCTCGACCCCAAAGCCCCGCTAAAGCTCAACGGTGAATATCAGTATGTCAAAGATACAATTTGAAAGCAAATCACAACTGGTGGCACGCTCGGCACGCAAAGTGACACGGTGAATATCAGTATGTCAAAGATACAATTTGAAAGCAAATCACAACAAATTATTTAATTGTGCCCGGAATATGGGATTGCTTCACCGGTATCCTATTAATTGCTAACAATTTAGTGCAGCTCCACCGGTTCGCAATGACAGTCCATGAGAAAAAGCATCCTGATTAAATTAGATTACAAATCAAGAACCAATAACCTAATTGATAGCACCATAACTAATTGAATGCAGTTCCAATCAAAATACCGTCCTCAAAACCATATTAGTACACGACCTGTCAGCTTACGAAGCTCCATACTGTCTCTTCAAACTTGATAAACGACTCTGCTGGTATATGCCCCCTACCCTTTATTTAATAAACTGTAAAACCAACAATGCCAATGAAAGGATCACCAAAACGGATACAGCCGACCAGCCAATGATGTTGTTTGCCAGTTTGTTGACGTACTCTCCCATGATTTTTTTGTTGTTCACCAAAAAGATCATGCACAACAACACCACCGGAAGGAACATCCCGTTAAGGACCTGCGACCATAGGGAGATTTGGATCAGTGGGGCATTGGGCAAAAGGATGATTCCAGCAGAAAGTACAAGAATTCCGGTATAAAGGGTATAAAACTCTTTGGCTTCATTCCATGTCTTGTCGATGCCCGCCTCAAATCCAAAAGCTTCGCTCACATAGAATGCACAAGCTAACGGTAGTATAGTGGCAGAGAATATGGAGGCTATAAACAATCCGAAAGCAAAGACCTGAGCTGCAAGTGCTCCGGCAAGCGGTTTTAAGGCCAGGGCAGCATCCTTGGCTTCATTGATTACGATCCCGTTCACATGCAAGGTGGAGGCACAGGCCACAATGATAAAAAATGCAACAATCACGGTAACCAGGCAACCCACCACAATGTCTATGAGGGTGTATTTGTAATTCTTCATTTTCAAGCCTTTTTCGATCACCGACGATTGCATGTAAAACTGCATCCATGGGGCAATTGTCGTCCCGATAAGGCCGATGATGATCGCGAGGCTTTGCGTATTGATTTCCAATTCAGGATGGACAATTGAGCGGCCTATTTCACCCCAATGAGGCTTACCCATCAATGCCGAAACAACATACATCAACAGTGAAACACTGAATATCAGGAATATACGTTCAGCGCTTTTATAACTTCCCTTTACAACGGAGATCCAGACAAGGAACCCAACAATTGGAACAGAAATGTATTTGCTGACCCCGAAGACCTCCATACTCCCCGCAACCCCGGCAAACTCGGTTGTTGTATTCCCAATGTCGGCAATCAGCAACCCTGTAAAAATAAAAAAAGTGATTTGAACCCCCGCGTTTTCACGGATCAGGCAAGCAAGCCCTTTACCGGTAACAATCCCCATACGGGCATTCATCTCCTGAATCACGACCAAAACAATAAAGGATGGGATCAATGTCCACAAGAGGTTATAGCCATACAAGGCACCTGCTACAGAATAGGTTGTGATTCCGCCTGCATCGTTGTCAACGCTCCCGGTAATAATACCAGGGCCTAAAATCGCAAGAAAAAATCCCAACCTGCGAAAAAGTGTTTTTCTATTTTTAAACATATGGCAACACTCCTATTTATTAGTCCTGCGTTTATTGATTAAATCTTCCACAACATCACCGATGACGACCATTCCCTGCAAAATCCCTTTTTTGTCCAACACCGGTATGGCAAGCATATTATACTTGTCAATGATCTCAGCAATATCGTCCACTTTCAGATAGTCGTATAAATGGACCGGGGAACGCCTCATGATCTGGCCAATTTTCACTTCAGGCAATGAAAGCACAAGGTCGCGCAGCGAAAAACTGGCGATCAGCTCATCATTCTCACCCGTCACAAAAAGGCTGAACAGTTCTTCCGGTTCAGGCCTTTTGCTCCGCAAATCATTGATAACCTGTTCAACAGTTTCATTTTCCTTGTAACACAAAATATCTGTTGACATGATGCTGCCCACCGTATTATCGGGATATTCGAGAAGTTCGCGTACCTCTTCGGATGTATCTTTCTCCATTTCCTTCAACAAAAGTTCAACCTTCTCATCTTCAAGGGCATCCATGATATCCGCAACTTCATCGGCAGGCATCTTCTCCAACACGTCGGCAACCTTTTCGATCGGCAAACTTTCAATCAGGTGAACCTGGGCTTCTGTATTAAGTTCCTCAAATACGTCGGCAGCCTGTTCTTCATCCAATTGTGAAAAGACGTTTGTCCTCGATTTCTTGTCAAGTTCCTCGATAATATCAGCAAGGTCGGAAGGGTGAAGTGTTTGAAGTTTGGAATAACTTTTTGAAAGCTTAATATTCAGATTAGAATAATCAATGGCTTCAACCTCTTCCCAGAGGATAAATTTGGAAGGAACCGATTTGCCGAAGATAGAGAAGAGGGCTTTTAATGGTTTTACGATCCCGATCCTTCGCAACAACCCTTCTATGCCAATGTCAACAGCCACAACATAAGTACCTTCAACAAGGGATACAAGCCTGACATCGTTTGCACGCACCAGCTTGTGTCCATATAAGTCAACAATCTGTTTATCAAGAATTACCTGCACCAAAAACAGATCGTTTTCAATACTTTCAGCCGATAGTTCAGCAAGTTTGTCGCAGGTGACGATGATTGTGCCGTTTCCTTTTGTAATCCTGAAAGATTGAAAGGAATAACATTTGGCTTCTTTACCCTGCTTAAGCTGGATGCCGCTTACAAATGGTTTTCCGGTTGTTTCAAATGAATAATTTGAATCGACCAATAAATCTTTAACGACGCCAATAAACTCACCATTGGCATCAAACACTTTTTTACCGATTACACGGCTTAAATAAAATGTGGTGAAAGATTTCATATGCTACTCCTTGCTTTTTGAGATATAAGAAGATAGCATCCACGAACTGGCCTCGCTAACCTTTTATATCAAGGTTTAAAAATAAACTATCCCCCGGCCCTTCGTCCATTTGAAACAAATATTGGTTTGCGCCGCAAAAGTAATTTTTTTTTATTACAAATAATTAAAACTTATCTTAATCCTATTCGTTAATATTTACCAATGGTGAAAAATCGTTAAAAAATATTTTTAATTTTACCGAATGATAACTGTTGATTTCATCTTTAGTTTAACGATTTAGCAAGACCATATTCAATGCAGATATTGCGAACACCAGATTATAGTATTAATTCACATCAACACTAAATTTAAATTGTATTGCCTATGAAATGAACGACCAGAATGAACAACTATTTGAGATCAGTAAGATTAGTCCCATCTATCTCTGCTGTATAAAAGCCGAAAGGCTAAAAACGAACAACATTTTGTTAAATTAAAACATTCAATTGTATGAAAAAAAAACCGATTCCGAACATGGGTCGACATCTCATGTTAAAGAAAATTTCACGATTCATGAGGCTTTGCCTGTTAATTTTTGTAATAACAGTCGTGCAGGTAACTGCAAATGTGTATTCCCTGCAAGCTGGTGAAAATCTTACTTCCAGCCAGCAAGCCGGTAAGAAAGTTTCCGGTAAAGTTTCCGATACCTCAGGAGCATCTTTGCCAGGAGTTTCTGTAGTAGTTAAAGGGACAACCAATGGTGTGATTACCGACAACGGTGGTAATTTCACTTTAAATAATGTTCCTGACAACGCAACTTTGCAATTCTCATTTGTGGGAATGAAAACTCAGGAAGTTGCAGTTGGAGGAAAATCAACATTAAGTATTAAATTGGAAGAACAGACCATCGGTATTGAAGAAGTAGTCGCAATTGGTTATGGTACCATGAAAAAAAGTGACATTACCGGTTCCGTTTCCAATGTAACACCGGAAAAACTGGTTGACAGGCCAGTTACAAACGTTGGACAGGCCCTGCAGAATAAAGTCGCAGGTGTTCAGGTCATTAAGCAGGCTGCTGGTGATCCGGGCGGTAGGCCTCAAATTCGAATCAGGGGTACAAACTCCATTAATACCAGTGCTGATCCTCTGTTTGTTGTAGATGGAGTTGTTGGTGTAATCAATGCCTTGCAAAACCTCGATCCTCAGGATATCGCATCCATGGACGTTTTAAAAGATGCATCGGCAACTGCTATCTACGGTACACGTGGTGCCAACGGTGTTATCATTATTACAACCAGGCGTGGTGCTGCTGGCGAAGTAAAAGTCAACTACAATGGTTCAGCCTCACTCGGTATCAAGACCAGAAGGAACGACGCAGTCAATGCCGACCAGTTTATGTACCTGTATGAGCAGGCATTTAACAATACACCTAAGTATGGAAACCTGGTAACCTCAAAGGATTTTAGAGGTCCATCTGCAGCAGGATTATCATGGTCAGAAATGCCCTATTTGTTTGAAAAGGTGGCAAAAGACTCGTATTTACCTGGTCTTAATTTTCAGGGAAACGATGGAAACTATTACAAACCAAGATTTAACACCTTATTGGAAGATGAAATTTTCAGAAAAGCTTTTTCACAAAAACACCACCTTGAAATCAGCGGCGGAACGGAAAAAGGAAAATACTCTTTGACTTTAGGAAGAAACAATGAGGAAAGTCTTTTAAAAGAATCCTACAACAACCGTACAAATGCCAGGGTGACCATTGACAATGAGCTTACTTCATGGCTCAAAATGAGCGCCAACATATCCTTTGCAAAAAGTAAAAGCGACAGGATGAGTAGTGATTTGATGAGAAATACCTCTGAATATTTTGCTATTTTGCCAGCCAATAGGTATCCCAATGATCCTGCAATCTATGGAACTTATGCAGGAACATTCCCTACTGCCAGGGACTTTAATGTTGGAGAGAATCGCCCGGGTGCCACTTTCATGCTGGATCAGGACGAAGGCTATTATCTTCAAGACGAATTTACCGGAGCATTGGAACTTAATGCACAAATTACAAAAGATCTGAGTTTTAAAACAAACATCTCTGTCGATAACAGAAATCTGGCAAGTAGATGGTATAGTGGAGATTATCAGGGCAGAACCAATTCAAGTGCAAATGGGTACCATGAATTATGGCAATATTGGCAAACTGAAAACTATTTTAACTACAATAAAAAAATAGGTGATCATCAAATTACAGGTTTGCTTGGACTTTCATGGTCTGAAAATACTTATGACTATGAAACCGCTTCGGCATCCAAATTCTCATCCAATTTTTACCAGTGGAATAATTTAGGAGCGGGTTCCAATCCTCCTACAGTAGGTTCCAGCAATACCAGGGGTGCGTTAAACTCTTATTTTGCCCGTGCTATTTATAACTACAAGGACAAATATATGTTAACATTAACCGGCCGTTATGACGGTTCATCCAAATTCGGAACCAACAACAAATACGGTTTTTTCCCTTCTGTTGGTGCTGCCTGGAGAATCTCTAAAGAGAGTTTTGTGGCTGACAATAATACCATATCCAACCTTAAACTGCGTTTAAGTGCCGGACAAACCGGTAACCAGGAAATTGGAAATTATATCACACAAACCTATATTAGTCCAGCCAATGTTTTATTGTCAAATGGCTATAATGCTGGTCTTTATCCAGGTTCTACCGGTAACGACAACCTGAAATGGGAAACAACGACACAGTATGATGCTGGTATCGATCTTGGTTTGCTGAAAAACAGGATAAATATAACATTGGATGTTTACGAAAAAACAACTAGCGATATGTTGTTTAACCTTCCGGTACCTCAATCAACTACAACAGGTAATGCCTGGGTCAACTATGGTTCGGTTAAAAACACCGGTTTAGAGTTCACATTGAGCACGGTCAATATCCAGGAGAAAAACTATTCATGGGAAACGCTCTTTACCATTGCAACCAACAAAAACGAAATTACTGAACTCGGCCCTACCGGTGCTGATATTTACACAGATACTGGTGCAGGTAACGGAACCAGTGTTTATAGAGTTGGAGAACCAATCGGATCATTCTTTGGATTGAACCGTATGGGAACATGGGGCACACAGGAAGCAGTGCAGGCAGCGCGTTATGGCAGAGTGCCGGGAGATCTGAAATTTGAGGATACCAATGATGATGGTAAAATTGAGTTGCTGACTGACGGTAAAGTTATTGGTCACGCCTATCCGAAATTCTACGGTGGTTTGAACAACACATTCAGGTATAAAAACTTTGATGCGAATATCGACATTATGTTTGTAGGAGGAGTTGACAAAGCTATCGTACATGAGTCTGCTGAGGACCGCCAATTTGTCAATGGTATGATGAACACAGTAATGGATGGATGGCGTCCTGATCATCAGACAACAATGATTGCTCAGGTTCGTGCCGGTAATGCTGGTGCACGCTACGACTCCTATGCTGACACCCATATGATTTGGAATGCTGCCTACATTAGGGGGCAGTCGGCTTCAGTAGGTTATACTTTCCATGGAAACCTGGGTGGTTTGGATAAATTGAGAGTTTATGCCACTGCTGACAATTTCTTTTTGTTAACCGCAGTTCAACTTCCTGGTTATGACCCTGAAGGTAGTGCCATACAGAAAATTAATGGAAGGGTTCCAAATATTGATAAGTATATGCATCCAGTTCCTACAACTTTCAGTTTAGGTGTTAATGTCACTTTCTAATTGTAAAAATTTAATAATCATGAACTACAAAATAAAAAACAGTATAGCATTAAGATTCACTGTGCTTTTGGTGATATTCTTGATGGGGTTTAGTGGTTGTACGGAATTTCTGAAAGAGGTGCCTACAGGATCATTGACCACTGCAGCAGATCTGACAGGTATAGAATATAAAGAACCATTTACAGTTGGACCTTATCGTCGGTTACAAGATTGGACCAGTGGTGCGGGAGATTGGGGAAATAATATTCCTTCTACCATTGAATACCCTACTGGTGGAGCATACACGACTGAGCCGCACGTTCAGTTCGATAAATTTAGTACCAATCAGGTAACAGGTAGTTTACTCGACGATTACAATAATCCTTGGCTGTATTGGTATTCAGGTGTACAAGACTGTAACCTCTCTATCAAACAACTTCCTTTGATTAAGATGCCTGTGACCGATCTTAATAAGGCTTTGGGAGAAGTACGTGCACTAAGGGCATTCTATTATTTCTGTATTGTACGCTACTGGGGTGATGCACCTCTGGTAACGGAACCAATCACAGATGTTTGGGCAACACAGTTACCACGTACCAGTCTGAAAAAGATTTATGATGAAGTAATTATTCCTGACCTTGAATTCG
>JBAXWR010000174.1:0-15127 GCA_037128295.1 Mariniphaga sp. | reverse complement strand
GAAAAAACCTGGAACGATGAATTTGCCCGCGTAAAAGTGGAAGGTGGCTCACTGGAGCAGCTAAGAACCTTTTACACTGCACTCTACCGCACCATGCTTTTCCCAAGGAAGTTTTTCGAATATGACGAAAATAACAAAGTCGTCCATTACAGTCCTTACAATGGGAAGGTTTTGCCAGGTTATATGTTTACCGATAACGGTTTCTGGGATACTTTCCGTGCCGTATTCCCCTTCTTCACCTTGATGCGCCCCACCCTGGATTCCCAGATCATGGAAGGTTTGGCCAACACCTACAACGAAAGTGGATGGCTTCCCGAGTGGGCAAGTCCGGGTCACCGCGATTGTATGATTGGCTCAAATTCGGCTGTCAACATTGCGGATGCTTACCTTAAAGGTTTGCGCGGGTTCGATATCAAGACTTTATACGAGGCAATCTTAAAAAATACCGAAAACGCCGGGCCTATGCATTCTGTAGGTCGTTATGGGGTTAACTTTTATAACAAGATGGGGTATATTCCTTATAATGTGGGGATTAATGAAAATGTGGCCCGTACGTTGGAATATTCATTTGCCGACTGGTGTATCTGGAAACTGGCCAAAGAGTTGGGCCGTCCGCAGGCCGAGATCGACCTTTTTGCGAAACGCGCCATGAACTATCAGAATGTTTTTGATCCATCTGTCAACTTCATGCGTGGCAAAAATGAAGATGGAAAATTTCAGGTGCCATTCCGTCCCGACAAATGGGGAGATGCTTTTACCGAAGGTTCAAGTTGGCATTATACCTGGTGCGTATTCCACGATCCTCAGGGACTTGCCAATCTGATGGGAAGCCGCGAAAAGATGGCACAACGATTGGATGAGGTATTTTCTTCAGCTCCAACTTTCGACTTCTCCTATTATGGCATTCAGATTCATGAGATTACAGAGATGCTGATTGCCAACATGGGTCAGTATGCACATGGAAACCAGCCCATCCAACATGCGATTTACCTTTACAATTACCTGGGACAGCCTTGGAAAGCTCAATATTGGGTACGCCAGGTGATGGACAAATTGTACAACGACCGTCCTGACGGACTTTGTGGCGATGAAGACAACGGACAAACCTCTGCATGGTATGTCTTTTCGGCGATGGGCTTCTACCCGGTTGCTCCCGGAACAGGCGAATATATTTTTGGTTCACCATTGTTCAAAAAGCTCACCTTTACTTTGGAGAACGGGAAAGTATTGGAGATCAATGCGCCACAAAATAGTGCCGAGAATGTTTACATCAACAAGATCACCAAGGATGGTCAGGTTTACGACAAGACTTACATCTCTCACAGCGATCTGCTGAAAGGTGCAAAACTTCAGTTCGACATGACCAATGTCCCCAATAAAACACGTGGCACCTCGCCCGAAAGTTTCCCTTATTCGTTTTCGAATAAGAAGAATTAGTCCTTACCAATAGCCTCCAGCTTTAGCTGGAGGCTATTGGTAACTATTCTTATCCAAAAATATTTGTAGGTGAATATTTAGTTTCTTAAATTTGCCTTAAATACAGATTAAAATGCAAATTGCCAATCCAATATACGACGTTGTCTTTAAGTATCTGATGGAGGATGCCAAAGTCGCAAAATTGATGATATCGTCAATCATTGGGGAAGATATTGAAAATCTGGCATTCCTCCCACAGGAATTTATTGCGGATATTGAAAAATCGGAAGGGTCCAAAATTTCAAAAAGGAAACGGATCAGGATGGACCCACTGACTGTCTATCGCCTTGATTTTTCAGCAAATATAAAAACTGCCGAAGGGCATAAAAAAGTAATCATCGAGCTTCAGAAGGCGAAATTCCCTACCGACATCATGCGGTTTAGGAAATATCTTGGGGAGCAGTTCTCAAACAAAGAGAATTTTCAGAAGGTAAAAATAGGGAGCCGTTTCCGTAAGTCTGGGTTGCCGATCATCAGCATCTATTTTTTGGGTCATAAATTGGATTACACAAAATCAAGTGCAATTAAGGTCAGCCGACAATATATCGACCTCATGACCAATAAAATCATTGAGACCAAAGAGACTTTTATCGAAAGCCTGACCCTCGACAGTTATGTGATCCAGATCCCTTACCTGACTGACAAACGGAGGAACGACCTTGAAATATTATTGAGCGTTTTTGACCAACGCAATAATGTTGATAAGGACCATCACATTTTAAATGTCAAGGAAAGCGAATTTCCCGAAAAATACCGACCCATCATCCGCAAGTTGCAAAAAGCTGTTGAAGACAATGAAGTGAGGAAGAAAATGAACATGGAAGACGGCATAATTGACGAACTGGAAGACCTTGAACGGACCATTGAAGACCTGGAACAGGAAAATGAACTTGTAAAACAAAAATTGGATTCAATTGAACAAGAGAAAGAAGCATTGAGAACAGAACTTGAGAACCTGCGCAAGTCTTTGAACAACAATCCTTAACTTTTTCCTCATATCTATTATTTTACCATATAAAACATCTTCATCAAATCCCGAAAAAAATTCTTCCTCGCTCATGGAAGTTCCGGGCAGAACCCACTTTTGAGATTTATCCTCCTTTTTATCCTTTATTATTGGTGACTTCATATTTGGAAGTTTATTTTTCCTCCAACGCCTTCTCTATTTTCAACAGACCTTCTTCCAAAACCGATCTTGGGCAACCAAAGTTCAACCGGAAATAACCCTCGCCACCGGTGCCGAATTTGCTGCCATTGTTTAAGGCAATACCTCCATCGATCAGGATTTTCGCCATGGCAATCTCGCTGAGGTTGTAGGCCTTAAAATCGAGCCATACCAGATAAGTAGCCTCCGGTTTCATGATTTTTATTTTGGGCAATTTTTCGGTGATAAAAGCCTCCAAAAATTTATAATTACCTTCAAGATAGGTCATTAATTGTTCGTGCCATTCATACCCATTCCGAAAAGCAGCTTCTATGGCAATGTTCCCGAAAATATGGCCGCTATGGATATGGATCGTGTTTAACACCCTCTCATACTTCACCCTGAGCCTTTTGTTGGGGATAATGACCAAAGCTGCCGAGAGTCCTGCCACATTGAAGGTTTTGCTTGGAGCCATCAAAACGGCACAGTTATTTGAAATATTTTCTGATACCTTAGGCAAAGGTAGGTGCTTGTTCCCGGCGAAAACGAGGTCACAATGAATTTCATCCGAGATAATCATAATCCCATTTTCGGTACAAATGCTGCTAAGCTCTTCCAGTTCTTCCCTGGTCCATACCATTCCGCCCGGATTATGGGGGCTGCACAAAATCAGGAGCTTGGTTTTTTCATCAATATTTTGTCTGAGGTTTTCAAAATCAAAAGTATAGCGGCCATCTTTGATGATCAGCGGGTTTTCGACCATCTTGCGGTCCGAACCTTTGATGCAGGTAAAGAAAGGGAAATAAACCGGCGGTTGAACAATCACCGTATCCCCAGGTTCAGAGAGTGCCATGATCAGCATCGTCACAGCCGAAACGACCCCAGGACTTGAGGTGATCATCTCTTTCTCAATTTTCCAGTCATGTTGCCGGTCCATCCAATTCACAATGGCCTCATAATAACTGTCGGGACGAAAAGAGTAGGCCAGAATTTCGTGTTCCATCCGTTTGTGCAAAGCATCCATGATAAAATCCGGCACCCTGAAATCGGTGTCCGCGACCCAAAGTGGCAAGGCCTCACTATTTCCATAGGCGGTACCGAGCATATCATATTTCACGCAGTCGGTCCCGCGCCGTTCGATTATTTCGTCAAAATCGTAAGTCTTCATTTTTTATGCAATTTATTGTAATTTAATTATTTACGCAGCTGGCAACTTGCAACTGGCAGCTGGCAAACTGTGCTAAAAACTCAACTAGCTGCTGGCAACTGGCGATTGGCAAATTGTGCTAAAAAGATGTTTGGTATTCCAAATGTCAGTCCGAATTTTCTGTAAATGGATTGCGATTTCTCTCCTACCACGAACAGCTAGTTGCCAGCCGCCAGTTGCCAGTCGCAATTTCTCTCTTACTCCGAACAGCTAGCCGCCAGCCACTATTTTCCTCCCACCACGAACTGCTAGCCGCCAGAAGCCAGCCGCCAGCCGCTTTGTCAACCATCAATCCTCCTAAGCCAATTGAAACTATCCTCCCGTTCAACCTTGAGTACAAAGTTAAAACGGTTAAGGTCAAGACAAAGTTCAAAATCGGAAGCAGGCGACCATTCATGGTTGGCGGGATCAAGCAGCCTTGCACCATCACCAGTGCTAAGGATTTGCTTCATCTTTTCAAAGTCAACCTCCTTGTTCAGCAACCTGTCCCGCACATATTCCGCCAAAAAAGTATCTTCCTGAGTGGGATACCTACATTCGTAACCCATGCAAACGAGACTTACCTCTTCGGGATTATTATTCCTGATATAATTAATGATCGCCCCCGCATTGACAAAACTGCCAGTGATGATTTCATCAGCCCGAGTTGCGTTTGCAATACCCTTGGTTCCAGAACTTGTGGTCAGGATGATCGTTTTTCCATGAAAATCCTGATCTAAAATATGGGTTGGTGAGTTGCCAAAATCAAAACCTGGCACTATCCGGCAATTCCTTTCTCCCAACATGACCACATCTTTGAATGATTCTTTTAAACGGATCGCCTCCTCCACATGTTCGACCGGAATAATCCGCTCGGCACCGGCAGCAATCACATAGCACGATGTGGAAAATGCCCTGAATACATCAATAATCACTGTAAGACCTTTAGCTTTGTTTGCCCCCTCAGTGAGTTGCAAGATTTCTATATTCATAAAATATTGTTTAAACGCTATAATGGGCTAATTTGCCAAATGTTCGTAATTTGGCCGCGAATTTAGTTCAATTACCAATAGGACGTTATGATTTCACATCTTAAAAATAATTTGACGGTTTTGCAATTCGACAATCTGAGCCGGTTCCCGGTAATCAGCCATTTTTCGACGACTCGCATAGGTGGTTGCAGTACTGATAGTTATGACTCATTTAACCTTGGCTTTAATTCAGGAGACATCCCCAAGAATGTAATTGCGAACAGAAATAAACTTTGTGATACACTTGAAATTGATCCGGCTCAACTGGTTTTTCCAAAGCAAACCCATACAGGAACAGTAAAAGTGATTTCATCTAAATTTTTTGATCTGGACGAAAACAGAAAAAAACAGTTTCTCATTGAGACCGATGCTTTAATTACAAACCTGAAAAACGTTTGTATTGCCATTAAAACTGCCGATTGTGTTCCTTTGCTTGTCTATGACCCTGTAAAACAGGTTATTGCAGCAATTCATGCGGGTTGGCGGGGAACAGCCCAAAATATTGTACAAAATACAATCCATCAAATGATTGCCAGTTTTGGATCCAATCCTTCCGATTTATGGGCAGGTATCGGGCCGTCTATCAGTCCCGAAATTTACGAAGTGGGGCAGGAGGTCTGGAGCCAGTTCGCGCCAAAATTTTATCAGCACACAAATCCTTTTAAAAGAGATAAACGGTTATTGAATTTGTGGAAAGCCAACTTTCATCAATTAACAGCATTTGGAGTTCCTGAAAAACAGATCGAGGTTGCGCAGATTTGTACGCTGTCCAATCCGGATTTGTTTTTCTCAGCCCGCCGCGATGGGGCAAAAACGGGAAGAATGGCAACAGGGATTTGGCTGACGGTTGGCGACTAGCCCTTGGCGACTGGCAACTGGCTGCTTGGAAATGATTGTAATCAATAGATCTGAATGTTCCGGTTATTTTTTATAAAATCTTTAGAGAAATCCAAAAGATCCTAATCTTGCCACGAAGGCACAAAGGCTCAAAGTTACACGAAGAGTAAGCCATTGTTTAATAAATCTTTGTGATTCTTCGTGCCTTTGAGACTTTGTGGCATAAGACAAATTAGGTTCATTCGTGAATATTCGTTTTGAATACCCTTTAAATTTCGATTCCAATTTTCTAAAAAAAGACAACCTCTTGTAGTTCTAAATTGTTTACTTTCATAATTTGATTTTTGCTCCTGATTTTGGGGCACAAATGCGATTATTTTAATAGACGTTTTTATTGCAAACCTTATTTATGTCATTGAATATGAAGCAGATCATTGAATTTTTAAAAAGCCTTGAAGAGAACAACTCCCGCGAATGGTTTGAACAGAACAAAGCCACTTATGATGCAACGCGCAAGCAATTTCTTGTAATCACCGAATCGCTGATCCACGAGATCAGGGCTTTTGACGATGAAGTCCCACCTTTGAACGCCAAGGATTGTGTGTTCCGGATTTTCCGGGATGTCCGATTCTCGAAAGACAAACTGCCGTTTAAGTCAAATTATGGTTGTTATATTGCACGCGGAGGAAAAAAATCGGGCTATTCGGGTTATTATTTTCATCTGCAGCCAGGCGAATGTTTCCTTTCGGGAGGGATTTATATGCCCTCACCAGAGTTTCTCCAGGCCATCCGGCAGGAGATCTATTACCACCCAAACAATTACCTCGAACTCATCAACGACCCGGCTTTCAAATCGACATTTACGCTTGAATATCTTGATCCATTAAAAACGGCTCCTAAAGGTTATCCAAAAGATTGGGAACATGTTGCCCTGATCAAAAACCGCAATTATGCGTATGCAAGCCCGGTAAAAGAGTCCGATCTGTACGATCCCGGTTTTCTGAAAAAAGCCATCGAGGTTTTTAAAATTATCTATCCTTACAATCGTTTCCTGAACAAAGCAGTTGACGAAAACCTGTCAACTGTTCTATAATGAGGATACTTCATACGTCCGACTGGCACCTCGGAAAGCGGTTGGAAAGTTTGTCAAGACTTGATGAACAGAAAGCGGTATTGTCTGAAATTTGCGAAATTGCTGAATCAGAACACGTTGATGCGATTATAATTGCCGGTGATCTGTTCGATACTTATAACCCTCCAACAGAAGCGGTTGACCTATTTTATAAAACGCTCAAGCGGCTTGCCAACAATGGGAAGCGTGCAGTCATCGCAATTGCAGGGAACCACGATTCGCCCGACCGCATCGATGCCCCGGATCCGCTGGCCCGTGAGTGCGGGATTATTTTTGCAGGATACCCAAATGTTCTGGTTTCTCCTTTTGAACTCGAATCCGGTTTGAAAGTGACCCAAAGTGAAGAGGGTTTCCTGGAACTCATCCTTCCCGGTTGCTCAGATCCGTTGCGCCTTTTGCTGACGGCTTATGCCAATGAATTCCGGTTAAAAGCCTATTTGGGCAACGAAGATTCCGAGGAGGAATTGCGGAAATTGCTGGGTGAAAAATGGTCAATCTTAGCTGAAAAATACTGTAATAATTCGGGGATCAATATGTTAGCATCCCATCTTTTTATTGCCAAGAAGGGTGCTGTTTTACCGGAAGAACCTGAAGATGAAAAACCAATCCTCCATGTTGGAGGGGCGCAGGTGATTTATTCAGAAAATATTCCAGCCCAGATTCAATATGCGGCTTTTGGCCACCTTCACCGGAAACAAACCATCGACTCCCAACCCTGTCCGGTTGTTTATTCAGGAAGTCCGCTCTCCTACAGTTTTGCAGAAGCCGATCAGAAAAAATATGTGTTAGTGATTGATGCTGAACCTGGAAAAACACCCATCGTTTCAAGTCATGAACTGACCCGGGCGAAACGGTTATTGCGCAAAAGGGCAGAAGGGATCGCAGAGGCTTTGGAATGGTTGCAGGAAAATCAATCTGCTCTGGTTGAACTGACCATGGTTACGGAAACCTACCTGACAGCAGAGGAGCGCAAACTATTGGGAAATGCCCATTGTGGAATTATCTCCATTATTCCGGAGCAGAAATCTGGCCTTGGTAATCAGGCGAATGCACGTCATACCATCGACTTGTCGAAAGGAATGGAAGAGTTGTTTGCCGATTATTTCAAACATGCAAAGGGGCAGGTTCCCAATCAAAGAATTTTGAGTTTATTTAAAGAAGTTTTGGCAGAGGAGGGAGAAGAATGATACCTATTCAATTGACTATACAAGGCCTTTTCTCCTACCAGGAAAAGCAGGTAATTGATTTTCAAAAATTGACCGAAGCCCACCTCTTTGGGATTTTTGGCTCTGTTGGAAGTGGCAAATCCTCAATCCTGGATGCCATTACATTTGCCTTATATGGCGAAACGGAGCGCATGAACTCGCGCGACAACCGCAACTATAACATGATGAACCTGAAATCGGATCAGCTTTTTATTGAGTTCGACTTTTCAGCAAAGGATGGCACCACCTATCGTTCAGTGGTGAAGGGACGGCGCAACAGCAAAAAATTCGATGATGTAAAAACCTTTGAACGTGGGGCTTACAAAATTTCCAATGGGATGTTGACTCCCATCGAAATTGATGAATTACAGCGGGTAATTGGGTTAAGCTACGAAAATTTCAAGCGCACCATTATCATCCCGCAAGGGAAGTTTCAGGAATTTTTGCAATTGGGCAATAAGGACCGGACACAAATGATGAAGGAATTGTTCAACCTCGAAAAGTTTGAGCTTTTCTATAAGGTCGTTGCTTTGGAAACAAAAAACTCAAAGCAGATCCAGATGCTGCAGGGACAATTGGTTCAGCTTGGTGAGGTAAAACCCGAACAATTGGATGCCGCACAACTTCGATTAAAGGAAATTCTTTCTGATTTGGAATTACTTAAAAACCAATTGATTGCAAAACAAGATTCCGAAACGGGTTTTAAACAGTTAAAAGCCCTTTCTGATAAATTGAAAGAGCAGCAGAATACATTTGAACTGCTCCAAAAAAAGGAACCAGAATTACTGAATTCTGAAGAGCAACTCAAAGCGTTTGAATTTTGTGTGGCCAACTATAAAAATTTGTTTGAACGGTCAGATGAAACTGCTAAAGGCATCAATCAATTAAAGGATACCATCGGTAAAGAGGATCAGGTACTTAGGGAATGTATTTCCAGGTTGGAAGGTCTTGAGGCCGGATTTGTGAAGCTTCAATCTCAATATGACAAGCGCGACCAACTCCAACTAGAGGCCTCCGAATTGAAAAAGATCGGAAGGATCATCGAATTGAACAATGATAACAAATTGATTGCAGAGCGGGTCAGAAATGGTGAAGAAACCTGCGAAAGATCGGAATACAAGATCAAAGAGTTTAAAAGTCAGGTCCTGGAACTGACCGAAAGCCTGACGGAACTAAAATCGCAGTTGCCCGATTTGAACATCCTGGCAAAAGTAAAAGACTGGTTTACTGTTCATAAGACCTATCATGCAGCAAGTCAGGAATATACCAAAGAAATCGAATCCATTCAAAATGAAGTTAAGTTATTAACAAACAATTCGTTACTTAACGTTCAAAATTTATATCCTGAGATTTTTGGTCAATCAAGGGAATTGTCTGAATTGTCAAAACTTCTATCCCAGAAAGGTGCTGCAATCAAAGAAGAGATTACCGAAAGGGAAAAAAGCATTGAGCATCTTTTAATACGCGTTAAACTGGAAGATTTTGCCACCAACCTTGAGGAAGGGAAACCATGCCCGCTCTGTGGTTCTTTGGAGCATCCCGACCTTTTGGCAGAAGGTGACCTGAAAAACGTACTGAAATCTGAACGTGTCCTTAAATCGAAACATGAATCTGCAAAAGAATCTGTTGACAAGCTGATTATTTCGTTAGGAAAGACCGAAACGCAGGTCAGCCTGAAACAGGAATCGATCCAAAAACTCAAATTGAAACGAATTGATATCAATGAAAAGTTGGTGAATCATCAATCCCAATTTATGTGGCCAGAGTTTGAGAATGAGCAGGTTCTGCAAAATGCCTTCAAAGCTGCGGAAACGATACAATCATCGATTAAACTGAAGGAAAGCTTGTTGCAAAAGAATCAGGCTGAATCGGAAAAAGAGCAAACTTCACTTGAGAATTACAGGAAAAAGCTGGATGAGATCAGGGAGCAACGAACAATTAATCAATCGGAGATTAAAACGTTAACGGGTCAGCTTGAAATAATTGAAATAGAGAAATATTTGGCTTTAACGGTAAGGGAGGTTAATCACCTGTCGGATAATCTATTGCTGCAATTAGCCGAGATTGAATCCTCTTACAGGAAAACACAAACCGAAATATCCCTTCTTCAGCAAAAGAGGGAAGCTTCCATGGGCAAGCTGGAAACTAACCGAATAACATTGGAAAGAGAGCAAGTTACTTTCGATGACATCAAGGCAAAAATTGAACAATTGCTTGCGGATTCACAATATGCCTCAGTCGATCAGGTTAAGGCCATCCTCGATTTGAAGTTGAATGTTGAAGCGGAAAGACAAAAAATTCAGGATTTCAGGCAAAAATTGCAATTGTCTATCAATCAATTAGAACTACTGAAAATTGAAATTGGAGACCGTACCTATGTTTTGGAAGACCACCTGAAATTACAGGAAGAGCTTATGAAATTGAAGGGGGAGATGGAGGCAAAGAACCGCGAATTTGGGATCACCGATGGCGAGATCAGGAAACTCCAAAAAGATCTGGAGCAACAGAAAGATATTCGTAAGAATCTGGATCAGTTTGAATTGCGTGCAGAAGACCTCAAAACACTGAAAAAGTTGTTTACGAGCAATGGGTTTGTAAATTATGTGTCGTCGGTCCACCTTCAGAATTTGTGCCTTGCTGCCAATGAACGGTTTTACAAGCTGGTGCGGCAAAAGATGAGCCTTGAATTGGCGGATGACAACACTTTTCAGGTGCGTGATTTTATGAACGGTGGGAAAGTGCGCAGCGTCAAGACACTTTCGGGCGGGCAGACCTTTCAGGCTGCATTGTCGCTGGCATTGGCATTGGCCGACAGCATCCAGAATTTTACCGATTCGGCCCAGAATTTTTTCTTCCTCGATGAAGGATTCGGTTCGCTCGACAAAGATTCGCTGGATATCGTTTTCGATACCCTGAAATCCTTACGCAAGGAGAACCGTATCGTTGGGGTGATTTCGCATGTCGAGGAGATGCAACAGGAGATCGACACCCATTTAAGAATCGTGAACCACGAAGAAAGGGGAAGTCTGATCAACGTAAGTTGGGAATGAGGAAATAAAGTGTGAAAGATTTTGAGATGCCTTATTAGTTTTGTAAATTCGCTCCAATAAAAACAAGTAAAATGCAAATCGCAAATCCAATATACGATGTGGTCTTTAAATACTTGATGGAAGACAGCAAGCTTGCGAAACTAATGATTTCGTCGATTATAGGGGAAAATATCGAAAGGTTAAGTTTTCTTCCCCAAGAGTTCGTCAGCGATATAGAAAAGCCAAAAAAGGGGGAAAAATCGAAAGCCAAACGGAACAGGTCAGACAGTTTGACAGTTTACCGTCTCGATTTTTCTGCTAAAATTAAAACGGCTGAGGGATATAAAAACGTAATCATAGAATTGCAAAAAGCCAAGTTTCCTACTGATATCATGCGGTTTAGAAGTTATTTGGGACAACAGTTCGCCAATAAAAACAACTTTCAAAAAATCAAAATAGACAATCATATCCGCAAAACAGGATTGCCGATCATAAGCATCTATTTTCTTGGTCATAAATTGGACAATACCACAGCAAGCGCAATAAAAGTCAGTCGGCAATACAGCGATTTAATAACTGATGAAATTATTGAAACAAAAGAATCGTTTATAGAAAGTTTGACACTTGATAGCTATGTTATTCAAATTCCTTATTTGACAGATAAACGCAGAAGTGAACTGGAGATATTGTTGAGTGTTTTTGACCAAAGAAACCCTGTTGACAAAGATCGTCATATTTTAAACGTAAGAGAGGAAGACTTTCCGTTAAAATATCGGCCAATCATACGGAAATTACAAAAAGCGATACTGGATAACGAGGTAAAGAAAAGAATGGAAATGGAGGACGGTATCATCGACGAGTTGGAAGATATGGAACGCGAGATTGAAGGTTTGGAACTGAAAGTAGAAAAAGTTGAACAAGAGAATTTACATGTAAAACAAGAATATCAACATGCAAAGCATGAGATTCAGTCGCTACAAAACGAACTCGAAAAATTACGTAAATTATTGAACGATAATAAGAAAAGCGTATAATCACCAAGTATAGTCCAACTTCCAATGCTCCAGTTGGACATTTTCTTTTTATAAAAAATAGAACAACCAAAAGAACCGTATTGTTGTGATGGTTTCACCCGCTGAGGAATTGCAGCAGGAGATCGATATCCATTTAAGGATCGTAAACCATGAAGAAAAGGGAAATTTGATCAACCTAGTTGGGAATGAGGAAATGAAATTTATGAAAAGAATTACTTCTATTGATACAGTTCGAGGCATGGTAATGATGATTATGGCTTTGGACCATGTCAGGGATTTAATGCACATTCATTCCATTTCTCAGATTCCTACTGACCTTGCAACCACAACACCATTGCTGTTTTTCACAAGATGGGTAACTTATTTATGTGCGCCAATATTTGTGTTTCTTGCCGGAAGTACAGCTTATCTTACTTTTAAAAGGAAAAATAACCTGTCCGAAAGTCGGAGTTTTTTGCTGAATCGTGGTATATGGTTGATATTTATAGAGTTTACAGTGGTGAATTTTGGTTTATTCTTTGATATTGGGTTTCACACCTTGCTTTTTGAAGTCATTGCAACAATAGGTTTTGGTTTTTTAATCTTGAGTTTGTCATTAAAACTGTCGGTAAGGCAAATAGGTATAATCGGATTGGTCATCGTGTTTGGTCATAATATTTTGACCAACTTTCCATTTCCTCCAACTTCATTTTTACGAACTGTTTTGACACCACTTTTCAGCCCCACCGCTATCCCCCTTTTCTCGGGTCACGCATTTGTTATGGGCTATCCCCCCATTCCCTGGTTAGGTATCCTACTGATTGGATTTGCTTCAGGACATTTTTTTGAAATGGAAGAGAAGAAAAAGGAACGTTTATTTTTGAAAATTGGAGTAACGGCATTGGTATCTTTTGTTATTCTTCGGTTTGTAAATAGTTACGGTGATCCTGTGTCATGGCTATCACAAAAGAATTCCATGCTTACTTTTTTGTCTTTTATGAATGTTACCAAATACCCGCCATCGCTTCTGTTTTGCCTGGTTACTTTAGGTGTTCTATTTATATTGCTTGCATTTGCAGATCACTTTAACAGCCATTTTAATCGTATAGCTTCGGTTTATGGGAAAGTACCCTTGTTCTACTTTATCGTTCATTTTTACCTTATACACTTGATCACGCTTGCCGTTTTGGTTTTGCAAGGCTTTCAATGGTCGCAATTTGAATTTGCAATGGGTACGTTTGGCAGACCAAAAGTTGGAGCAAGTGGTTTGGAACTAATGCCAATCTACTTAATATGGGTGGGGGTCGTATTAGCCCTTTATAAACCTTGTCAGTGGTATGGAAAATACAAAACCGAGCATCGGAAATGGTGGTTGCGGTACGTTTAACCCCAAAATTTCCGGATAAGAATTTCTGATATGGTTCAATCTGGTTTAACCAAGCCAGTTTACAGCATACCAGTAGGTTATAGATTGAGTCCGCCCATTCGGCAGGCACATCTTTATCGTAAAACGTTTACCCATTTAGGCATAAAAAAGTCCGTCGGATAATTTGGAAAGTTGAAGAATAGTTTACCTTTACGGTTATGTTTCAGTTTTGATGAAAAATAAGGACGTTGGAAATAGACTGCAAAAATGAAGGAAATATGGCAATTGGTTTTAATACATAGATTAATATATTATAAAATACAATCAAGTATGTCCCATCCAGATATAACCATCATAATGGTGGTTATACAAACGTTACGCAAAATTCCCTATACCAAAGAAATCGGTTAATTTCTTACGATAATGAGGATATAAAATGCAAAGAATAATTGACTTTTAATTTAGTTGTAATTGTCAATTATTCAACGAATTATATTTGCGTTATTTAGGATAATAAAGCACAATAAATGACAGATAAAATAATCAGAACTCAATACTCAAATAAGAATGAAAAGAAAAATTCAAATTTTAGGAGTAGCATTATTTTTAATGCTAAGTTTTAACACTTTCTCACAAAATGTAGGAATAAACAGTGATGGTACAAGCCCTAATAATTCGGCAATGCTTGATGTAAAATCGCCAAACAAAGGTTTGCTTATTCCGCAAATAGCGTTAACCGGAGTAAACGATGGCTCTACAATTGCCACACCGGCAGTTAGTTTATTAATTTATAACACTGCCACCGTTTCCGGATTAACACCCGGATATTATTACAATGCCGGAACAACCGTTGTACCGGTTTGGACAAAATTTACTACAAACACACACTATCTTGGTGAAGAATATCTTGGCGGAATTATTTTTTATTTATACACCGACAATGCTGGAACACAAAAAGGTTTTGTAGTTTCAAAAACCGAAAGTACAGCAATATGGCAGAATACAAGTGTATTGGAAAATGCCAATATAACATGGAATGGCTTATATAATATGAATTTAATGACCGACAGCCCTTCACGCGCTTGGGTCGAAACACTTGGTTCAGGTTGGTATCTACCGTCTATTGACGAGCTTAGTTTACTTTGGCACAACCGTTTTCATGTAAATAGTTCCCCTGCAAGTGAGCTTACTTTATTGTCAAATGGTAATCTTTATTGGTCAAGCACAGAAGAAAACAGTTCTTACGCGTACTGTTTTTCTTTTGGCAATGGTCAAGTGAATGATCTAGATAAGACTTGGACTTTTAGCGTTCGTGGTGTAAAGGCTTTTTAATAATGTATCAATTATACAAATTGTGGTTTTGGGTGTAGCCACATCGAATTTATAGTTAAAAGATTGAGAATAAGAAATTTGCAGAACATACAATATGCGATAATTGCTGGCATTTGTGGTAGGTAGATACTTTGTGCAAGAAAGAAATATTTGTGCCAACTTGAAACGATAGTGCATTGAAATATAGCAATATACGCATATTATTTTTCGTTAAGGGTTCTTGAACAGACGATACAACAAAAATTATAATTGTGCAATAAATATTATTTGAATAATAACATTTATTTATTTATATTCAATAAATATTTGTTATTTTTGTGACGTAATTTAAAAATTTAGCAATTATGTCAGAAAGAAACAACTTCGTATTTAAAGG
>JBAXWR010000173.1:0-15235 GCA_037128295.1 Mariniphaga sp. | reverse complement strand
GAGGATGAAACTGTCTGGTTGACCCAAAAGTTAATAGCCGTTCTTTTTGAGGTAGATGTACGGACAATCAACGAACATCTACAAAACATTTTCAAGAGTCAGGAACTCGATGCAAATTCAGTTATCCGGAAATTCCGGATAACTGCCTCCGATGGCAAAAATTATGACACACAATTTTATAATCTGGATGCCATCATTTCGGTAGGATACCGTGTAAATTCTGACAGAGCCATCCAATTCCGCCAATGGGCAACAAATATACTTCGTGATTTTGCTATCAGAGGCTATGTACTTGATAAAGAACGATTAAAGAATGGTGCATTTTTTAGTAAAAAGTATTTTGACGATTTGCTTTCTGAAATTCGGGAGATCCGTTCAAGTGAACGCAATTTTTACCAGAAGATCACAGATATTTATGCCACGGCCATGGATTATAACAAAGATGCCTCTACAACCAAGACTTTCTTTGCTACTGTCCAGAACAAATTACATTTCGCGATTCATGGGCAAACGGCTGCTGAATTGATCGTTAATCGCGCCAATGTAGAAAAAGAACACATGGGATTGAATACCTGGAAAAATGCGCCCGAAGGAAAGATTATCAAAACCGATGTGTCGATTGCCAAGAACTACCAGAAGGAGCAGGAACTCAAATCCCTTGATCGGTTTGTTGTTATGTATCTTGATTATGCGGAGGATCAGGCAGAGCGCGGTTTTCCAATGACGATGACCGACTGGGCACAGAAACTCAATGTTTTCCTGCAATTTAACCAACGCGATGTGCTCGATAATCCTGGCCACATTACAGCCGAAATTGCCAGGGCTTTCGCCGAAAGTGAATTTGAGAAATACAGGGTCGTGCAGGATCGGCTATTTGAATCGGACTTTGATAAGCATATCAAAAATCAGTTGGGAGGGTTGACTTATGAATAACAACATCATGATTATTCCAAACTCCTTTGTCCAGGACATTAAAACCATCATTGGACAAGCCCGAACCCACGCAGTACGGAGTGTTGAGTTCCAAAGGGTTCAGATGTATTGGAAAGTTGGGGAACGTATTTTTAACGAAGAACAACAAGGAAAGGAAAGGGCCGATTACGGCACCTATTTGATCCGTAACCTGGCCAAAGAGCTTGAACCGGAATATGGAAGTGGATTTTCGTACAGGCAATTAAATTGGTGCAGGCAGTTCTATCGCCTATTCCCAATTGTGAACGCACTGCGTTCACAATTGAACTGGATGAAAGACAAAATTACAAAATGGATTCTTTTCAGCTTTACAAATGAGAGAGTCTTCTCTGCGTTCGGAATGACTTTTGGTTGGGTAGAAAGGGACTGGGGAAAATGACAGTTGCTATTAATTATAAGGTTCCTCCCTTTGGTCGGAATGACACCTTGTCGGGTAGAGAGGGAATGGGGGAAATGACAGAAGTTATTAATAATGAGGAACCAGTTATTTTTATCAAAATATTGAAAGGAAAGGGTAATATGATCAACGCAGGCTATGTTTATATTATGACAAATAAAAACAAAACAACCTTATACATTGGGGTTACAAATAATTTGTGCAGAAGGATTTATGAACACAAAAATCACATAATAAAAGACTCTTTTACGGATAGATACAATCTTGAATATTGCATCTATTATGAAGAATTTCCATATTTTGATCTGGCAATCCGGAGGGAAAAAGAATTAAAAAAATGGAATCGCCAAAAAAAGGTAGATTTAATCAATAAAAAAAATCCTGAATGGAAAGTATGTGTCACAGAATACGGCTTTATCCGGAATGAAATACCTTTTTCTGAACAGGTGTCAATATTACTCAAAGAGGTCAGGCAAATAGTCGATTCTAAAAATGAAAGTGATTTGTAAAATGAAATTTACCAGGGCATTAGCGATTAGGTTTTTCTTTCAGATCAAAAGGACAGAAGGTAATAAAATTGAGTTTCCTCCCTGTGGATCAAAATATCAGAAGGTATTAAAATTTAGGTTCCTCCCTGCGGTCGGAATGACACCTTGTCGGGTAGAGAGGGAATGGGGGATGGCCGGCTCCGCCGGCCATCCCCCATTCCCCCACCATGAACGCACCAGTCATTCCGACCGCAGGGAGGAATCTGCCATTAGCACGACAAGGAAGGAAACAGCCATTAACAGATGGATGAAAAGGAATAATCATTTAAGTCGGCTGAGGCTCAATTTCGGTAAGACTTCAATTGCGTCTGCACTGCGGACGCAATTGTATTGGTCTCAATACAAGATGCTTATCTCTTCTGAAGATAGAAGCAAAAAAGAATATTACGAACTTGAAACTGTAAAAAATAACTGGACTGGCCGTGAGTTGGAAAGGCAGATCAGCTTTGGCAATGATAGTGATAGTCTCACTTCAAGTGTGGCTATCACTAAACTTTCCTGGCGAGCCAGTACCAGCTCTACCTCCCCTCCGAAAGTCAATTGCTCAATGAGTTGAAAAATGAATTGAAGAACGAAGAATTAAGGAGGCAAATTGATGCAAAAGAGTAATCAAATAAGTAGGCAGAGGCTCAATTTAGGTAAGTCTTCAATTGCGAACGCAGTGCGTTCACAATTGTATGTATTTAAATATTAGGTTAATAGATAATATATAACCATTTTAAGGATAATAGTAGTTGGCAACATGAAAGCTCAAAATACTTTGAAAATAGCAAAACTAAAAGATATATCAATCCTGATTGGAAGTGGAATAACTCCAAGAAGAGATAATTCAAGTTATTGGGAAAATGGAACGATTCCTTGGCTTAAAACGGAACAATTGGGTGAACACAGAATTTACGATACCAGTGAAAAAATATCTCAAATAGCAATAGATGAAACCTCTATAAAATTATTCCCTGTAAATACACTTGCAATTGCGATGTATGGAGAAGGAAAAACAAGAGGAAACGTTTCTATCTTAAAGAAAGCGATGACCACAAACCAAGCTTGTTGTAATGTTGTGATTAATAAAGGAAAAGCCGATTATGAATTTGTTTACTATTATTTAAAAACTCAATACCATCAATTGAGGAGTTTGTCATCAGGAGTGAGGAAAAACTTAAACTCAAATGATATTAAGGAATTTGAAATAAAACTGCCTGAAAGCATTTCAAATCAACGAAATATTGCGTCCGTTCTCTCCGCCTTAGATTCCAAGATCGAACTCAACAACCGCATCAATGCCGAGTTGGAAGCGATGGCCAAAACGCTTTATGATTATTGGTTTGTACAGTTTGACTTCCCTGACAAAAATGGTAAACCATATAAAACCAATGGTGGTAAAATGGTTTGGAATGATGAGTTGAAAAGGGAGATTCCGGAGGGGTGGAAAGTTAAAAGTTTGGCGGAAATTACAATTGTAAGCAATGAATCTGTTAATCCAATGGATTCACCAAATAAAGATTTCAAATATTACAGCATCCCCGAATTTGATACCTCAGGAACATATGCAATTGAAAAAGGAGAAGAAATTAGGAGCAATAAATTCAAAGTGGAAGCCACAGATGTTCTGGTTTCAAAACTTAACCCTTGGTTCAGCCGTGTAATATATTCTACAGAGGATAGCGATTTAATTTGTTCACAGAGTTTGTGGTATGGAGAACATCGGACACCTCGATTAAGAATTACATGTACATGATTGCCCGTGATGCTTCATTTGTAACTTACTGTATTCAATCAGCTTCAGGAACCTCAAATAGTCACAAGCGGATAAATCCAACAGTCATGATGAAATATCAAATTGTCTATGATGATGAAATCGCAAGACTATTTGGTATTACTTTAGGATCTTCAATAAAGATGTTGGCAAAGAATCAACTTGAAAACCAACAACTCACCTCTCTTCGCGACTGGTTGTTGCCGATGTTGATGAATGGGCAGGTAAGGGTAGGGGAAACGCCCAACATTAAAGAAAAAAAGGTTGAAACAAATATATATCAAATAAATATGCAAAAGCTGCTGCATGTGGCTAGTGAATTGCATCTGAGAGGTTACGAAAAATTAAGAGTTGTACCCTCAGTGTCGCCTACAGGATTGTCGAGGAGATGTTCATTTGTTGCAGATCCGGAAAATGGAATAGTAACATCTACGTGGCTGAGCGAATACGCATCTAATGAAAGGGAAATTGAGTATTCAATCATTGAACTTACCGAACTATTTGAGCGGGAACATATGAGATTCCTGGAATCGTGTAAAGGCAAAAATAAAGATTACGTTGAATGGTATCAAAACATGTTAAGCCATTTAGAAGAAGATGAACTTCCCTACGCATTTGCGGAATATTTCTCACCAACTGATTATTGGGAAACAACGAAGGATAAAAAAATAGAAACATTGCCGAATGAAAAAAGATTTTACTATAATTACTAAATAGTTTAAAACCCGACACCTCGTAAACCTGCGCGACTGGCTGTTGCCGATGTTTATGAATGGGCAGGTAAAGATAGGGTAAAAAATATATTTTTAAAATATGTTTCACTTATAACTAAAATTATTACTTTTACGCCATAAAATGAAATTTAAAATTGTACAACTGGCGCAATTTAATGGAAGTAAGGCAGGTATATATTCTGTTTATCTTTTTGATGAACAAAAGACGTTATTTGAACGTTTCTTAAGGGATAATATAGATGCATTTAAAAGTGAAATACTCAACATCAATAAAACAATTGTTGCAATCAATAAAAAAACAGGTGCCAGGGAAATATTTTTCAAACATAACGAGGGCAATCCGGGTGACGGTGTTTGCGCTCTTTATGATGAACCCATCAAGAATTTAAGATTATATTGTATTCGATATGGAAATTCATTGGTACTACTTGGAGGAGGAGGTCTTAAACCCAAAAGCATCCGTAAACTACAGGAAGACAATAAACTAAGAGAGGAAAATTATATTATGCGGAAAATTTCAGCCTTAATTACCGAAAGGATCAAAGCTGATGAAATCCAATTCTCGGATAACGGCATCGAGCTTTTTGGAAATCTTGAATTTGAGGAATAGAAAAGTTGAAAATCAAAAAACGACAAAACACACGAACATGAAACCGGCAGAAAAGTATGAAAGTGATATTTTATCAGCACTTTTATCAGAAATAACTCCCGAAGAACAGGAGAAAACGAACAGGAGGATGATGCTTGCCGCAAAGCTTGACAAAGCAAGGATAAAGAAAGGATGGAGCAAAAAAGAATTGGCAGACCAATTGGGAAAGCGCCCTTCTGAGATTACAAAATGGCTGAGTGGAACACATAATTTTACCATAGAAACGCTTTTTGATTTGGAAATCATGCTGGAAACCAGATTTATTAATGTGGGAGAAAAACCAAAGGAACAGGTTCTTCATTTTCAATTAAGTTTATCCCAAATGGTCAATACGGAGAATTACGCAGAGGCTATTAATATGAATACTACCTTTAACTATTCGTCATGGGCTGGTTCTAATACCGGAAGTTGCTAAATTCTTCAGCTATGGAACAATTAAATGTAAGCTTTCAGCTAAAAGGGATCGAATTGAATTCTTTGAGTTTAAATCAACCACAAATTCCCTTAAACCCGGAGAGAAGTTACAATTTTAACATCAATGTTGAGCAGCGAATCAACATTGAGGAAAAACTGGTAGTCGTTTCAACCACCATTGATTTAATTCACGAAGCTGACAAACAAAATCATGCATCAATTAAGACGAGCTGTATTTTTCTTGTAGAAAATTTGCAGGTCTTTAATTCTGCTACCGATCTGGTCAAATTACCCGATCAATTTATTACCACGTTAAATTCGATTTCCCTTTCAACAACAAGAGGCATCATGTTCTCACAATTTAAAGGAACATTTATGCATAATGTCTTTCTTCCAATAGTTAATCCTACAGCCTTTAATAAACCAAACCGCAATGTCGAGTAAGCCATTCCACTCAAATTCCGCACAAGATTATTGATCAGTGTCTTCTTTGATAATGATTTCTTCCGAAATTGATTAATATTGTACCAACCAAATGGAATGAAAATGAAAACCGACAGGAACGTAAATGTAAAGGGGTTATTGGGAAATAGCGGATTGCTCTTTCTGTTTTTGTCAATCACATTGATATTGTTAGTTTCCTTCAATAGGGCAGTTGGTCAGGAAATCAATGGGAGAACTTATGTCGTCGCTCCGGGCGGATCGGATAGTAACCTTGGCACTACGTCACAACCAATGGCAACCTTTGAAGCTGCACGGGATGCAGCGCGGACTGCAGGAAAAGGCAATCATCGGATCATTGTTTTGCCTGGTGAGTATTATCTTACCAGACCTTTTGAACTCGATTGGAGGGACAATGGATTAACCATCGAGGCTGATACGACTGGAAAGGTTATCCTGTATGGTGGCACTTTGGTAACCGGATGGAAGCGGGAAGGCGAAAAGTTATGGTATGCCGATTTGCCAGGCGTTAAAGAAGGGACGTGGGATTTCCGTGCATTGGTCGTGGACGGACGTATGCCCGAACGTGCCAGGATGCCGGAGTCGGGAACACTTACCCATTTAAATAATTTCGATGTACCATGGTTATCATCCATTGCAGGTGGCTGGGCACGTCAGCCAACAACAGAAGAGTTGACGACCATGCGTTATGATCCGAAGGACATTCCTGAAAACCTTGATATAGTGAATGCGGAGGTGAGGGTTTATCACATGTGGGACGAATCGCTGGTTGGTATTGCACGTAACGATATTCAGAACCATAAATTAACCTTTACTAAACCAACAATTTATCCGCCCGGCGGTTTTGGAAAGAAAGATTACATTATCTGGAACACCCGTGAGGGGATGTCAAAACCCGGCAGATGGTATCTCGACCGGACAGTAGGCCGGCTTGTTTATTGGCCACTTGAAGGGGAGGATATGGCAAAAATCAAAATCATTGCCCCAAAAATGGAGCGCATTATTCGTATCGCCGGAACCAACGACAAAAAAGTTGAAAACATTACGATCCTGGGACTATCATTTCAGGGTACGACCATACCTTTTAAGTCAGCCGGAATGGGTGCAACTTCGTTCGATGGGGCATTGAGCATTGAAAAGGCGGTCAATTGCACCATCGAAAAGCTTAAGATCTCAAATGTTGGCGGCATTGGAATATCCGCAAAACAGCTGGGGTATTGTCATCTTATTGATTGTCAAATTTATAATATAGGGGGAGCTGGCGCAAAGGTTGAAGGCGACGACCTGTTATTTGCTCGCAATCACATTCACAATGTCGGGATTTACTATCCTGGTGCTGTAGGACTTTCTTCAAATGGTAGTCGTAATCACATCTATCGCAATGAGATACATGACGCGCCTTACTCCGGAATGATAGTAGGCAAAACAGATATTCTGATAGAGGAGAACCTTATTTACAGGGTTATGCGTGAGATTCATGATGGAGCCGCAATCTATACTTTTGGAGTCAACAATTGCATCTTGCGTGGAAATGTCGCCCGCGATATTACAACGGCCGGTTCAGGATACGGCGTGAGTTCTTATTATCTTGACGAAGGTTCGTATGACTGTATTGTCGAGAAAAATACCTCCATTGGAGTTGCAAGACCCATTCATAATCACATCGCCCGCAATTCCATTATCCGCGATAATGTGTTTATAACCAACGGTGATATGACTTTGTCTTTTCAATCCTCTGCAAAATTCTCCTTTGAAAACAATACGTTAATAACTCCTGGTACAATAAGTATTATTTCCCCCAATGCGATTACTTCGTGGAAGGGAAATCGGATATTCAGTAATGGTGTGGATAAAAACAACCAACCACAAGCCTCAACAATTGATTCAGTAATGCCCTATACACCTTCACCTGCCCGTAAAACAATGTCAATCAAGATACCCGATATCATTAAAGTACCCACATTGGATGGGGAGTTAGCTCCTGATGAATGGTCCGGGGTGTTTCAGCGTCTCGACAGGGAACCCTAAAGACTGGCTTACAGTGGTGCTCCGGTGTTGGTTAAGTTTTCATACGACCAAAAATTCTTGTATATTGGGGCAATGGTTACGATGTTTGACCAGGTAAATATAAGAATGGGAGAAACATGGAAAAAAGATGATGGGATTGAAATTTCAATCGGCGGGTTTAACAAAAGCAAACCGGTTACATTTGTAATCCGTTCCTATGTAAATGGCACAATACAAAGTGTGACTGATGGTGGCACCAATGTTACAACTGCCAAAAATCTCCGGATCGGAACGAAATTTGTTTCAAAAATCATGGATAAACCCAGAAAAGGATGGATTGGAGAGTGGGCTATCCCTTTGAAAGAGTTAGGGTTGGAGATTAAGCCTGACATGAAAGTCCCATTCAATATCTGTGCATTTGTAAACGAATATGACAACTGGCACTGCTGGGAAGGTACCCTGGGCGAAAGTTGGCAGGTTGATCAAGGCGGTTCTCTCCAGTTTTCAGGAACCAATAGTAAATAAATAATTAGTTTTGAAAAGATATTTCTTCATTATCTTTGTATGATGATAATGCCAGGAAAAATGAAAAAGATACCTTACGGGATTAGTAGTTTTGAAACAATAAAAACGGATAATTACTATTTTGTCGATAAAACCAGGTACATCGAACAGATTGAAAACCGGGGTAGCAGGTATTTATTCTTTCTTCGTCCACGCCGTTTCGGGAAAAGCCTGCTCATATCGATGCTCGAACATTATTACGATATTAATGGCGCGGATCAATTCGAGAAGTTGTTTGGCGATACTTACATTGGCCAGAATCCTACTCCTTTAAGAAATTCATATCCAGTGTTGCGGTTTAATTTTTCGATGGTCAAGACACAGGGGACTATAGAACAATTGAAACATGGTTTTTGCCTGAATGTCTGGGTAGCACTGGATGCTTTTATCTCAAAGTACAAAACCAGGTACGGTTTGGATGAAGATATTTCAAGAAAAATTGAAAGTCAAGTTGATCCCGGGGATATGTTGCTCGTCTTTCAAAGCGAAATGAAAAGGAAGCATGTTTTCTTTTACCTGATCATCGACGAATACGATAATTTTGCCAATAACGTATTGATAGAACATCATGCAGAGACCTATCAGAGAATTACCCATTCAGGCGGGTTTTTGCGCAATTTTTTCACCCTCATCAAAGGCATGACAGATAGCCGTGAAATTGACCGGCTTTTTATCTCAGGGGTTTCCCCATTGGTCATGGCCGATGTGACCAGCGGGTTCAACATAGGCGAGAATATTTCGCTTTGGCCCGATTTTGCCTCAATGGTGGGTTTTAACAGGGAAGAACTTAAGGAACTTGTTGACTATTATATCCCTGGTCAATATGAAACGCTATTCCCATTATTATCAGAATGGTACGACAATTACTGTTTCGACAATAAGCTTAAAACAAAAAACATATTCAATTCCATTTCCATTTTGTACTTTCTTCAGGAATTTTTGCAGGTAAATGAGGTTCCTATTGAATTGATCGATGAGAATTTACGGACAGATTATGGAAAGCTCCGTTTTCTGATTTTGGAGGATAAAAAACTAAACGGGAATTTTTCAATCCTAAAGGACTTGGTCCAAACCAAAGAAACTACAGGTCGTTTGGTTCGAAGTTTTGCCTTGAACGAAATAATTGATACAGAGAAATTTCGCACGCTTTTGTTTTACTTGGGTTTTACAACACTAAAAGAGATCTCCCCTGCCGGAAGATATACTTTTACGATCCCCAATAAATTGATAAACACCTTATTATGGGAATTTATCCAAAAATCTCTGGACGAAGCCTATAAATTAAAAATTAATACCAATTTTTTGGAGCAGTCTTTTACCGATATGGCATTAATGGGTACATGGAAACCGGCATTTCACTACATTCTTGACAAATTTTATGAAGCCGTCTCGGTCCGAGATTTCACTTTCCACGAAGAAGGGTTGAAAACCTTCCTCTTAGCATGGTTAAACCTGACAAACCTGTACGACGTGATCAGTGAAAAGGAGAAGAACAAAGGTTATGCAGATATTTGCCTCGAACCCGACCGGAGGTTTACCGGATATGTCAAATTCGATTTAATCATAGAGCTTAAATACCTGAAATCAGAAGAAATTGAAACTTCTGAGAAGGAAGAAATCGCTGTCATTCATGCCGTTAAAACTGCCTCTGCGCAGTTGTTGCAATATGCTACAAACAGCAAATTCCAGACAACCAAAATTATCATTGTGGTTTCTGCAAAGAAATTATTGTATATGGAAGAATTTGTTTAGGTTCTGCCATGATTTCAAAATTCCGATTCATAATGAGAGGATAGATCATTATCACAATCCAGTGGATAAAGGTGAATAGCCCAGGTGTAGCTTGCGAAACTGGAGGTAAGTTGGATGTGTTTCAATTACAACCCGAAGAGGATTGAATTTGTAAATTCTCGTTAAAGAATTCTTGATTAAACAAACTTTGTGAGTTCTGTCCCTGAAAAAATAAGGTAAATAAGGTTGATTTCTAACGATGACCCATGGCTATTAAGGTTGAAAACAAAGGAAAAATAAGGTTTGTTTTGGTTTTAAATAGATAATTTTTGTTCCATAATCCTACGTAGGGAAAACATGGTTCTGAACTTTTTATAAACCTTATTTTTGTTTTTCCAAACCTTAGTAGCTATGGAACAAGATAGACCCTAACCTTATTTGCCTTATTTCCAATCAATTATATTAATACAATCCTTCAGAATTTGGTTTAGTGTCCGGGTGACTGGATCGGACGATCTTCGTGTAGGGCAGTTGCACAAAGTCACCGGGACACTTCATCTAAAGTTTGTTTTAGTGTCAGCGTGACGGTTGATGCGGTAATAAAGTCAACGGGACACTTCATCCTAACATGTATTTTGCCAAAAAAAGCTAATGTATTAATAAACAATGTATTATATGATAACATTCGCGATTTCAAGGCTTTACATTACAATACACCATCCAATTGATGCCATATTTATCTGAACAACTGCCAAAATAGGCGCCCCAAAACACATCCTGAAGGTCCATTTCAATTTTTCCGCCATTTGAAAGTGCATTAAAAATCCTTGAAGTTTCCTCCCTTGTATCTGCATCCAGGTTAAGGTAAACGTTATTTCCAAATTGAACCTGAAAACCCATACTTTCAGGCGCATCTGACCCCATCAGGAGATGACCGCCAAGGATCGGAAGTTCAATGTGCATCACAAGATTTTTAACCTCCTCAGCCATCGGTGGCATCCCCTCCTGAGGCGGAATATCCCCAAACCTCATAATACCTCCACCACAAAATTCACCGCCAAATATAGACCTATAAAAATTAAAAACTTCCTCCGTCTGTCCTGGAAAGTTAAGATAAGTACTTGTCTTTGCCATAACCCTTTGATTTAATTACTTACTGGCTTTTGCTTTTGTAAGTTTTTCCTCGGCTAATTTCACTTTATTCCGGGCAGCCAGAAGTCCATTCTGAGCGGATACCTTTAATGACTTTGCCTTTTGGATTGCCGTATCCCCTGCAAATAATTTTTTATCAGCACTTTTTATTTTAGTATCGTTTTCTTTGATTTTTGTTTTAAACCTGGCATCCAGCTTTTTCATTTCATCCGTTGCTTGCTTAACATCTTGCTTATCTCGTGACTTCAACTGTTTTTCTAGTGGTATTCTTTCCAATTGATCTTCTTTGGTAAATACCTTAGCTTCCATTTCAGCATTTTTCATTTCCATTTTGCCCTCATTCACCAAATTGGTTCCGGCTGTAAGCATTGAATCGGCAATATTAACCTGACGTTCTGCCTTGACAAGTTCCGATTTGGCCAAAGCCAATTCTGTTTCGGCTGCTTTTATAGCTGCTTCCATACCTTTCGTCCCCTGCCCATTTGAAATAAAAGGTATTGTCAGGAAAAAAAATACAATACCAATTAAGGTTTGAAGGTTAACTCTGTGTGATTCAATAACCGACTGTTTTGAAATCGCGAATGATTGGTTGCTCATAAGTTTTAATTTAATAGTTGATGAATTACATGTATCGGAATAACTCCACAAAGCAAAAATAGGTTTGTTTTTCCAATAAAATGAAATTTATTTCCATATCAGGAAAGATTTTTCTGCCACATGATTTTAGTTCTTCATCATTCGATAGCATTGAACTTTTGATTATTTTTGGTGGGATTAAAAAACTCACCCATGTTAAGAAATACAGTTATTTGCTCCTGTTTAATAGTATTGATGGCAGCATGTTCAGCACCGGCACCCAAAGTTGTAAAGGAAGACCGTTTGACCGATTTTGTTGATCCGTTTATTGGAACTGGCTTCCACGGACATACCTATCCGGGAGCTGCTTACCCATTTGGTCAGATACAATTAAGTCCCGACAACGGCACTCAAGGTTGGGACTGGTGTTCTGGGTACCACTATTCCGATAGCATCGTTTCAGGGTTCAGTCACCTCCACCTTAGCGGGACAGGGATTGGCGACCTTGCCGATATCTCCTTCCTTCCCGTTACAACTGACGTGAAATTTCAGGACGGGGAAAAGAATGGTGATTTTGTCAAACGGTATGCCGGCAAATATGCCCATAATCAGGAAGTTGCAAAAGCTGGTTACTATTCAATGACATTGAAAAACAATGGAGTAAAAGCCGAGTTTACCGTTACAGAAAGGGCCGGCTTGCACCGTTATACATTCCCTGCAGAAGGTGAGAACAACCTGATCCTCAATCTGGGTTTTGCGATCAACTGGGACAAACCCTATCAAACGGACCTAAAGGTGATTGACAATACAACGGTTACCGGTTCACGCTTGTCACATGGTTGGGCTGCCGATCAGCATGTGTTTTTTGCCGTTAAATTTTCAAAGCCCATCACAAAATCGGAAATTGTGAATGTTGGTGGCGAAGGCCGGACTGTGGGATTGCTGAAATTCGCTGATAAACAAATCCTTGTGAAAGTTGGGATTTCATCGGTCAGTACAGAGAATGCAATGGCAAATCTGACCGGTTCACTGCCGGGTTGGGATTTTGAGGCCACCCAGCAAGCCGCCTCCGATGCGTGGGAAAAAGAGTTATCCAAAATAAAGATCCAATCATCTGACCGTGTTCAGAAGAAGATTTTTTATACTTCCCTCTATCATACAATGGTCGCCCCAGCATTATTCTCCGATGCCAATGGGGAGTTCAAAGGAACCAAGGGCGATGTCCAGAAAGCTGAAGGTTACAACCGTTACACAGTATTCTCATTGTGGGATACTTACAGGGCTTTGCATCCATTGTTTACATTAACCCAACAATCAAGGGTTAACGACATGGTGAAATCGATGCTCGACCATTACAAGCAAACCGTATTGCTCCCCGTGTGGGAACTCGAAGGAAATGAGACTTTCTGCATGGTTGGCAACCACTCCATTTCGGTGATTGCTGAGGCCATCCTCAAAGGGATTGGCGATTTTGACAAAGAACTGGCTTTTGAAGCGATGAAAAAAACATCTCTATTCGACCGCGACGGGATGGGGCTTTACGACAAATTGGGTTATATGCCTGCTGATCAGATCAAACAATCGGTGGCCAAATCGGAAGAGGTGGCTGTTGACGATTGGGCGGTAGCCGCTGTGGCACCAAAACTTGGCAAAACTGAAGATGCTGCCTATTTTGCAAAAAGGGCGTTGAACTATAGGGCGTACTTCGACAAAGAGACCGGTTTTATGCGCGGCAAACTCACCAATGGCAAATGGACCACACCCTTTGATCCGGCGTTCTCGAATCACGAAGGGTCCGACTACACCGAAGGAAACGGCTGGCAGTACCTATGGTTGGCGCCGCAGGATGTAACCGGATTGATAGATCTCCTTGGCGGAAAAGAACCTTTTGCGCAAAAGCTCGACCAACTCTTTAAGGTGAAGGATGCCGTTAAAGGAGAGAATGCCTCGAACGATATTTCAGGATTGATCGGGGCTTATGCGCATGGCAACGAACCGGGTCACCATACCTCTTTCCTGTTCAATTATGCAGGATGGGCATGGCGTACCCAGGAGCTGAACCGTGAGATCCAGACGACGATGTACACCGCCACTCCCGAAGGTTTATGCGGTAACGAAGATTGCGGACAGATGTCGGCATGGTACATTTTCAGTGCAATGGGTTTCTATCCCGTCAATCCATCCGAAATGAAATACCAGTTCGGTTCGCCCATCGTTCAGGAAGCAAAACTGAAAGTGTCTGAAGATAAATACTTTACAATGAAGGCACCACTTGCCTCTGTTGCCAACAAATACATTCAGGCAGTCACCCTGAATGGTCAGAAGTTAGACAGAACATACATCACTCACCAGGAAATCATGGCTGGTGGAACGCTTGAATTTACGATGGGGGCAGTGGCGAATAAAGAGTTGTTTAAGTAGTAAAAATATTATAATGCTTATTTATTTGTTCATCTAAAATATTAGTTGCATATATATCTTATTATGAGATATATAATACTGAAAACAGAGACTTTAATAGCACTTGAAGTGTTATTAACGAGCAGCAGCGACTACTCCATGAGGAGGCATAGCCACTGCTTGCATTTGAGCCATCAAGGACGAACGATTGCTGGCCTGGCTAGCATTTTTAATGTAAATCGCAGAACCATTGAGCGTTGAAAGCCATTTTGGCCCTATTCCAAATATTCCATTTGGTTGGCAAACAATGGATAATTCAATTTTATTGCCAGCGGCCAAAAGCAAGTTCATTAATGTTGTAGGTTAAATGAGCCGTAAAAGCAACCTGTTCTTTGAAATGCACGAGACAACCTTCAACGCTGATAATTACTGGTTTACTTCCTGCCTCCCAGTTCAACTAAATTTAAACTGAGAGAAATCCTATGGCGCAGAATAAAATACCAGTGGTTGAGTCTTGATGCTTACCTCAGTTTTCAGAATCTCAAAGAACGATTGTCGTATATCTTGGAAAATTTTGACAAAAAAACACGACATTATATTTTACCGGTACATAACTTTTGAAATCAATAATATAGTTCATTCTTTTTTAGTTGAAAATTTCTCGCAATAAGCTCTGGCGGACGGTCAAACAAGATTATGTGTATATTTGAGGCATTTACAGAAAGAATCATTTTCAGATTTTCAATCAAGTAGATGATCTTCCTGTTCAATACAAAGTAGGACTATAAAAGTTGCTAAATAATATTATCGATAATCATGAATTTGCTTAAATATTGGAGGAACGAGATACCTGAGAATATCAAAACAAACAGG
>JBAXWR010000172.1:0-15543 GCA_037128295.1 Mariniphaga sp. | reverse complement strand
CCGAATAGCTCAGAATCAAAAAAACGAATTCAGTCATAATTTCAATTTACTACCATGATTTTCAATAACAAAATATTATCGATTATTAATTCAACTCAGCAAAAGCTTGGAAATGAGAAGTTGAGCAACATACTAACTGATTGTTTAAGAATAGCACTCCTGCGAAATGACTATGCAAATCATTGGTGGATCAAAATGGAATTCTTAACTGAAAATCAGGAGGAATTTCTTAATTACCTTGAATCAATAAAACCTAAATTTAGTGTTGAGGAATTTGAAAAGAATGCACTTGAATATTTAAAAGCCTGGACAAATGAAAGAAAAACGACTTTACCAAATTCGCGGTGTTCTAAAGAACAGCCTTTCAATATTTTAGCTTTATCAATTTATGAAATTGAAAACAAAATAGCAAATGCTGAGAATAGGTTAAAAGGTTTAACCGTATCTCAAAACCTAACTTCTGAAAAAACTTATGAAATTGAGTGTTCAAATTTACAAGCCAAGGTTCTTTGTGAGAACGCTGTAAATGATTATAAAAATATTTTAGGTCGGATTCAATCACGAGTTTCAGATTATTTAAATAAAACTGAATATGAGCTTATTTCAGGAAAAACATCAGATATATTTCAACAGACTAAAGATTTTGTTGATAGGAAATTAGCTGAAATTTCACCTGATGTTTTACAGAAATTTCTCTCCATTAACCTTGTTGAGGGGAATAAGGAAACTTATGCGCAAAGTCTTGTTACATGCCGAAGAGTATTGCAAAGTTTTGCTGATAGCATATATCCAGCATCAAGTAAAATTGTTAAAGGTCAGGATGGAAAGGAAAGAGTCCTAAATGAAGACAAATATATTGGAAGAATATGGCAGTATATTTATGAGACTATTGGGAAAAGCACGTCCACGCAAATGCTTGAAAGTCAATTAGTGGATCTTGGCAATAGGGTTGATCAAATCTATAAATTGTCAAATAAAGGGATACATACAGAAGTCGATTTGTTGGAAGCGAACCAATGCATAATCCAAACGTACTTAATAATAGGCGATATCTTAAGATTGAAAAAACAATAAAGCAACTAACATATAATTAAATAGTTACTAGTCAGTTGAACAAATGTAACTATTGGAATTTAAAACCTTTTCTTGCTTCTAATTGGGACAATAAGTGTATTAGTTTAATATAGGCAAAAAAAATGACAGGAAAAATTCAAGATAATAAGTGGATATTCCATTGCGCTTATCCCTTTATGAGAACAAGCAAGAGGGGTTGGGTTTATGACCAATATGAGAATGATTTTTTAAATAGTATTGTTCAGTGAGCAAAAGATATTACAAATTCAGGTATCGAGCGGCAAAACATCCTCAACAGGAGAAAAACAAATGAAAAATAAGAGACTGGATGAGAAAAGAAATAAAATATCAAACTAGATTGATGTTTCTGTAAATCAATTGTTTGCCATAAATTGGTGTCAAAACCCATCACCAGAATTGTAACAGCCAGCCCGTTTTCTTGCGGAGGGGTTAACGGTTTGTCGTTTGTAACGATTACCCTCACTGCCCCCATCATAAAGCTCGTTCCTTAATTTCTTGAAATGGAATCCATGGGATACTTGTAATATCGGTTTAATTAAATGTCGGCACCCTGTACTGACTATCTTGAAACCAATTGTAATCTTAAATATATCAATACTTTATAAGGTCATTCAGGTCTTAATAATTCGAAATGGGATTGTAAAAAATGTTAAATTCTTCCTTGTATCTAAATATATGAATATCTTTGGCGACAAATGGGAAAGGAACTTTTCTCCATTCCATTTGGCCTTTAAATAATCAAATAAAAATCAAATGAATCGAATTGTTTTACTGTTATGCCTCTTCACGTTAGTAAGTTTCCTGGCATGCCATTCCAAACAGGAGCAAAAAAGTGAAACCGGAAAATATCCTGTCACCACCCCATTGGTCATGGATACCTCTTTTGTAAAAGAGTATGTGGCTGAGATCCAATCGCTTCAGAATATCGAAATCCGTGCAAAGGTAAAAGGATACATTGAGTCAATTCATGTTGATGAGGGGCAGCTCGTTAAGGGAGGCCAGGTTCTTTTTACAATCAGGCCTAAAGAATACGAAGCTGAATTATTAAAAGCCAAAGCAAACCTGAAAACGGCGGAACTTGAAATGTTAAATGTCAAAAAGCTAACCGAAAAGAATATTGTTTCCCAATCGGAACTCGATGTAGCTGTTGCTAAATTGGAGGAAGCCAAAGCGGAGGTAGGTCTGGCCGAATTGTATGTTTCATATACCAAGGTAATTGCCCCTTTTACAGGAATGATTGATCGTCTGAAATTCAAAGTGGGCAGCCTGATCGATGATGGGACGTTGTTGACGACCCTTTCGGATAACAGAGAAGTATATGCCTACTTCAACCTTTCAGAATTGGAATATTTGGATTACCAATCCGCAACCAAAGAGAAGGGTGCAAAAATTGCCTCCCTGGTATTGGCCAATAATCAACTGCATCTTTATCCAGGGGTCGTTGAAGCTGTAGCTGGTGAATTCGATAAAAACTCGGGAAACATCGCCTTCCGGGCAAAGTTTCCAAACCCTGACCTACTTTTAAAACAAGGTGAAACGGGTAAAGTACAACTAAAAACTGTGCTTAAAAATGCCTTGATTATTCCGCAGAAATCAACCTTTGAAGTACAGGATCGAATATATGTCTATGTAGTTGATAAAGAAAATGTTGTACAAGCCAGGAATATTACGATCAAGCAGAGAATCTCGAATCTTTATGTAATTGAAAGCGGACTATCGGAGAGCGATACATTTCTACTGGAAGGAATTCTGAACGTAAAGGAAGATGAAAAAATACAGAGCATTCCTATTTTGGCAAAAAAGGCCATCGCATCAGTGGCTAATTAATTGTTATTCTATTATTTAAGGTAAATCATATGTTCGATAAATTCATTCACAGACCGGTACTGTCTATTGTTATTTCATTGATCATTACATTACTCGGAGCATTGGCAATTACAAGATTGCCTGTCACGCAGTTTCCCTCTATCTCCCCTCCCAAGGTGAATGTCTCGGCAGAATACCCCGGAGCAAACGGTGAACTCATGATCAAAGCAGTTGTGATTCCCCTGGAGCGGGCTATCAATGGGGTTTCCGGTATGAAGTACATTGCTTCGGATGCCGGGAACGATGGAGTATGTTCCATTCAAGTCGTTTTTGAATTGGGAACAGATCCGAATATCGCTGCAGTTAACGTTCAAAATCGGGTGGCTGCAGTACTCAACAAGTTGCCTCCTGAAGTCGTAAAAGAGGGGGTCAAGATCACCCGGGAAGAGTCAAATATGTTGATGTATGTTAATGTTTACAGCAAAGACCCTGCTTTAGATATTAAATTCCTTTACAACTTTGCCGATATTAATATACTCGAAGATATCAAACGGATTGATGGTGTGGGCTTTGCCGATATTCTTGGGGATCGCGAATATGCCATGAGAATTTGGCTGAAGCCGGATCGGATGTTAGCCTATTCCATCTCAGCGGATGAGATCCTAAAGGCATTGGATGAACAAAACCTTGAAGCGGCACCGGGAAAGACGGGCGAAAGTTCCGGGAAGAAATCCCAGACCTATGAATATGTCTTTAAATATCCCGGAAAGTTCAGCAACGAAGAAGGGTATAAGAATATCATCCTGAGATCCAGTCCGGATGGACAAATCATTCGAATCAAGGATGTGGCCGATGTTGAATTTGGAAGTACCTATTACGATCTATACTCCAAATTGAATGGAAAACCATCAGCTTCCATCATGATTAAACAATCCTATGGAAGCAATGCCAGCGCGGTTATCAGCAAGATCAAGCAAAGGATGGCTGAAATAAAGGAAGCCTCCTTTCCCAAAGGAATGGAATATGAGATCAGTTATGATGTATCGAAATTCCTGGATGCATCAATGGAGAAGGTCATTCACACCCTTATTGAAGCTTTTCTATTGGTAAGTCTGGTTGTGTTTGTCTTCCTGGGCGATTGGCGATCTACCATCATTCCGGCAATTGCAGTCCCGGTTTCCCTGATTGGAACCTTCTTCTTTATGCAGTTTTTTGGTATCAGTTTAAACCTGATCACCCTTTTTGCATTGGTATTGGCCATCGGGATCGTCGTAGATAACACGATTGTCGTCGTTGAGGCGGTACATGCCAAAATGGAAGAAAAAAACATCGGGCCCAAACGTGCGACGGAAGTGGCGATGTCCGAAATTAGCGGTGCGATTATCGCCATCACCTTAGTCATGGCGGCCGTATTTATTCCGGTTTCTTTTATGTCGGGTCCGGTTGGTGTTTTCTATCGCCAGTTCTCCATTACAATGGTGACCTCCATTATTTTGTCCGGAATTGTTGCATTAACCCTGACCCCGGCTTTGTGTGCTGCCATTCTCAAAGACAAGCATAGCCTAAAAGGAAAAAAAGGTTGGCTGACGGTTCAATTGGAGCGATTTAACCAATGGTTTAACCGGCTCCAGGGAATCTATAAATCGGTGTTGTCTGCCATTGTAAACCGTAGAGTGCTTACAGTGATTGCCTTGTTGGCCTTCTGTCTGGGCACCTGGGGTTTGAGTTTCAAGATTCCTTCAGGGTTTATTCCAAACGAGGACCAGGGGATATTTTATGCAATTATCCTGACCCCTGCAGGCTCGACAATTGAGCGAACCGATGCGGTTCTTGGTGAAATTCAAACAATCGCCAATGGGTTAGAGGATATCCAGTCTGTTTCGACAATTGCTGGATTTGAAATTCTTTCGGAAGGAACCGAAGCCTGTTCAGGAACATGCCTGATTAATCTCAAGAGTTGGGGAGAGCGGAAACATTCGGTTGAAGAGGTGATGCAAGAGTTGGAGGAGAAAACTAAAAATATCAAAGGAGCAACCATTGAATTTTTCCCGCCTCCTGCCGTTCCTGGCTATGGGGCCGCCGGCGGTTTTGAGCTACGGCTTCTGGATGTAACGGGTAGTGGTGATTATAAAAAAATGGAAACGGTGAGTAAGGAGTTCACAAATGAGCTGAATAAAAGACCGGAGCTGACCTCTGCATTTACCTTTTATGATGCCAGCTTTCCACAATATATGTTGCATGTTGACAACGATAAAGCCATGCAGAAAGGGGTTACGATTGACAATGCGATGGGTAACCTTTCGACACTCATCGGGAGTGAATATGCCACTAACTTTATCAAATTTGATCATCAATACAAGGTGATGGTGCAAGCTTTGCCTCAATACAGGGCTCAGCCACAAGACATCCTAAAATTGTACGTGAAAAACGATAGGGGTGAAATGGTCCCCTACTCTGCCTTCATGACAGTTGAGAAGGTTTACGGTCTCGAAGAGATTACCCGCCATAACCTGTACAATTCCGCTGAGATCAGTGGTGGAGCCGCTCCAGGTTATAGTAGCGGAAGTGCCATTGATGCGGTTATCGCGGTAGCCAAAGAGAAATTACCCCGCGGTTTTGCCATCGACTGGGCCGGTATATCCAAAGATGAAGTGGGCAGAGGAAACGAGGCGATTTATATCTTCCTGATCTGTATGATCTTCGTGTATCTGCTATTAGCCGCACAATATGAAAGTTTTATCCTGCCACTTCCAATCATTCTCTCTTTACCAACCGGTATTTTTGGAGCATTTTTCTTTCTATCGATCCTGGGTCTTGAAAACAATATTTATGCACAGGTAGCGATGGTGATGTTGATTGGATTATTGGGCAAAAATGCCGTATTGATAGTCGAGTTTGCCGTACAAAAGCACCGGGCGGGACAATCGGTCTTCGAAGCCGCCATCTCAGGGGGTGCCATCAGGCTACGGCCAATCTTAATGACATCCTTTGCTTTTATTGCCGGATTAATACCTTTGGTCATTGCAACTGGACCCGGCTCGATTGGCAATAGGACCATTGGAGCTGCAGCAGCCGGTGGGATGTTGTTTGGAACTCTCTTTGGGGTAATTATTGTGCCGGGACTATATTACATCTTTGGACGTATATCAGAGAAGCATCCGATTGTTGAAGACGAAGACGAGAGCCCTTTAACTGAAGAAAAACAATAATATGAGGAAAATAATAACCTGGAGTCCCATAGGGATGATCGTATGCTGCATTTTTTTGGGCAGCTGTAAAACACCGTCCACGGCGCTTACATCAAATAACCAGGAGATCCCTCAGTCATATACCGACTTAAGGGACTCCACCAATTCGGCACAACTAAAGTGGCGCGATTTTTTTAAGGATCAAAATCTCATTTCCCTGATAGATACAGCGATCAAAAAGAACCTTGATTTGATGATGACCTTTCAGGAGATTGAGGTGGCCAAAAACAATGTACGACTCAAGAGCGGACAGATGCTCCCATCGGTTGCCGGTGTGGGATCAGCCGGAACGACAAAGGTGGGCCATTACACTTCGGAGGGGGCTGGAGATGCCTCAGCAGACATTACGCCCGGAAGACTTGTTCCCAGTCCGTTGAATGATTATATGCTGGGGTTGCAAACGAGTTGGGAAGCCGATATCTGGGGAAAACTCCGCAACTCTAAAAAAGCAGCAGTAGCCAGGTACCTGGGCAGTATTGAAGGGAAAAACTTTGTGATTACCAATCTGGTTGCCGATGTTGCCAATACTTATTATGAATTACTGGCACTGGATAATGAACTGGAGCTCATCCGACAGACCATCCAACTACAGAAAAATGGCCTTGAAATCGTCAAAGTTCAGAAAGAAGCTGCCGTAGTCAATGAATTGGCAGTTAAACAGTTCGAGGCACAGCTCTATCATTCACAAAGTCAGGAGTTTGATTTGCTTCAGCAAATATCCGAGAATGAAAACAAGTTGAATGCCCTTCTCGGCCGGTTCCCGCAAAAGATCGTTCGCGATCAGACGACTTTCACCGCACAGATACCCAATACCATCAACCAGGGTATTCCTGCTCAGTTGTTACACAACAGACCTGACATCAAACAGGCAGAACAGTCGTTATTAGCCACCAGGTGTGACGTAATGGCCGCACATGCAGCATTTTATCCATCGTTGAACCTTTCTGGATCAATAGGTTTTCAGGCCTTTAAAACTTCTTATCTCTTTACGTCACCACAGTCTCTTATCTATTCTATAGCAGGTGACCTGGCTGTACCCCTAATTAATCGAAGTGCTGTCAAAGCGGAGTTTAATACGGCAAATGCCTATCAACTGGAAGCGTTGTTTACCTACCAGAGAACCATTTTAATTGGATTTGTGGAAGTGTCGAATGAGCTGTCGAACATCAAGCATTCCGAGCAGACCTTCAACCTAAAAACCAAAGAAGCAGAGGCTCTGGCAAAAGCTGTTGAAGTATCAATCGACCTGTTTAATTCAGCCCGGGCCAATTATTTGGAAGTCCTGATGGCACAACGCGATGCTTTAGAGGCAAAAATGGAGTTGATCGAAGCAAAGAAACAACAGTTCAATTCGGTAACCAATGTTTACAAAGCCCTTGGTGGAGGTTGGCAATAAGTTTTAACATGCAGATCAATGATCGCTGAAAATCCTTTTGCAACAAATCCGATTTTATAGTTGAATCAAAATCGAATAAAATGAAATTATTTTTAGTTTTATCTGCCATAAGCGGGGCTTTGGCAGTATTACTTGGAGCCTTTGGGGCACACCTTCTCAAACAAATAATTACCCCTGAATTGCTTGAGGTCTATAAAACAGGTGTTCAATATCACTTTTACCATACGTTTGCACTATTGGCTGTAGGTATAATTGGGAGGCAATACCCCTCCGCAATTTTAAAATGGTCTGGTTATCTTTTTATAGCAGGCATTGTAATCTTTTCAGGGTTTCTGTATTTATTGGCAATCACAGGAATAAAGGCATTGGGGCTGATTGTCCCGATTGGAGGGTTATCACTGGTTGCAGCCTGGATTTGCTTGCTGATACATTGCTTGAAAATCAAATCCAGAAACTGAAATAAAATATTAAACACGCACATTGTATTCTTAAACTTCGTTTTGTATTAAGACCATTTTCGTTTGTGTTCCTTTTGACAGGTTCAGAGCAGTTTCATGTTGTAATGGAAACCCTTGATACCGAAGAAGCCACTTATATTTGGCATACAGACAAAGACATTGGCCTATTGCGTAATAAACTAAAGGAAATCGACCTTGATATCAATATTATACGTAATGATGGAAGACATGTATTTCTGGAAACAATGCCACAAAATTTTACGCGTATTTTGCATGACTATTCAGACGAGCGGAAAGGGTTTGTAATTTGGAAAGATTTAGTTGAAGAAGTATTGGTATAAGATTGTATTTGTTTGCTCAAAATCAAATTGTCCAAAGATCTGTTAAAACCAGATAAATGGTCTTTAAAATATTTTGAGAAAACTTAATATTGATAGTGTATTTACTATCTTTGCGAGAAAAACAATTTCAAAAGTGAGAAAACTGAAAGTCGCTGAGATCTTGAAAATGCTGGTTGATGATCAATGGTATTTATTCGATCAAAAAGGAAGCCACCGTCAATTCAAACATCCTACAAAGAAAGGAAAAGTAACGGTTAATGGTAAACCAAGTGACACTTTGGAGCAATTCATTTTAAATAATATTTTTAAACAAGCGGGTTGGAAATAGTACCAATTCTTTAAAAACTTCCTATCATGGGCAAAATTAAGGTACTAGTAAGTTGGATGGATAATTATGGGGCTTGCAGTGAAGAGGTTTTTGGCTGTGTGGCAACTCATAAAACTTTGGACGGGGTTAAAAAAGCTTATACCGAATCATTGGCATGGCACCTGAATACGATGCGAACCGATGGCGATGAAATCCCGGAGGTATTACAAGAACCGTATGAAATTGAATTTCAATTGAATACGCAAGCTTTGCTTCACTATTTTGAAGGAGTCCTTACCAGGTCGGCTCTTTCACGTGTTACCGGAATAAACGAGCGGCAATTGGGGCATTATGCCACCGGACACAGAAACCCACGACCTGCGCAAAGGCAAAAGATTATCGAAGGAATTCATAAAATTGGGAATGAATTTACCTCAGTGGTGTAAATCTAATTGCCCAAGATTTTTGTCCAATTTTGGGAAAATTAGAGCTATATGCACTCATAAACGGCAGATAAATAGCTCGTTATAATTTCCTTAATTGTTCAAGGATAGTTTAAAATTTTGCGCATAGTTTTTAATCCTAAAGTTTCCACAAAAAACGAATTACAGGCTCTGCTCGAACCGATGTAATGCATAAATTTGATATCTAACATATTAGAGTGATAAGCAACTCAATATATATCAAATTTGCATTTATTACTATGCCACACTATTGGGAGTTTAGATGTGCTATTTATGTTATGTGGAGGAATATAGTCACCTATATTTATAACCGACTCAAAGTATTTTTATGAGTGAGCTTTAATAAAAATTCATGTTAAATATTGGTTATATTTGCGAAATAGAATAATATGAGAATGAACAATTATGAAAGCAACAATTGTTTAAACGGAAAACTCAACTAAAAAAGTTTTTGACATGAATTAATTTCGCTACTTTATACATAATATTATGCGATATACGACAATAAGGTGCCCAAATTGCAAAGCATTTATTCAAATAATGAAACCTGATAATTGGAGTTATGCTGATTATTTAGGAGAACCTATTGCTTATTGTTCGTATTGTTTGAAACCATATAAAACTGGTAAGAAGAAATGGAACTCTATGACTAAAGCTCAACAGCAAAATGTAAGAAACAATAAATATTGGCATGCTCTTGTCTATGTTATGATATATATTGTGTTATTTGCTCTCATAGTTAATTATTTAATAGTGCCATATTTCCCAATTGTTAAAGATTACTATGGAGAAATCTTCGGATGTGCTTTTATTGTTTTTTATTTTCTTTCATTGCGAATTGAAAAGAGTGATTTAGCCGATGAAATATCAAAGAATTTAGAGTAAATATTTAAAAAAAGCAAAAATGAAAATCAAAGATCTTAATTTTTATGTAAAATTTGTATTCTCCACAATTGCAGAAAATGGAGAATGTCATTCTACAACAGATAGGGAGCTTCTTATGTGTATCAAGTCTTTCAAAACAGATAAGTCAATGGTGAATTATGATATTGGTGATGAGATCTATTTTGATCCTATTAAAACGCCATATAAAATTACCAACATTGTAATTAGACGATTAGTTGAAGATACTGATATATTGAAAATTGGATTTGATCCGTCGGATTGCGCGAATCAAGAAGGGGAGCATAAAGATGCGCTGTTTATCATTCATATAACAATAGAGAAGATTTTATAACAAGTTATAGAATAGATAAATATGGTTAGTCCAAATGCCGTAAAACAAAAAATTCTTATCCTATTTGAAGGATAAGTGTTTAAAACTTTGTAGGCGGATCTATCGGTTATGATCATAATCATCCCCTAAATATTAGCATTATGCAAACTTGTTTTGTATTTTTACTATCTTGATCTTCAGTTGATGCTCATCCCTTTAAGATGCTAAAAAAAGCAAATTGCCGAATTGCCACTTGAAGTTGCTAAAAATGAGGCATATAAGAATGCAATGAAAAGTGGGGACTAAGCTACGGTAAGAATCGAAAGTGATGCTGCCTTAATTAGTGCAATCGTGCAAACTATGAACACTGGTTTACAGCTTTTTAAGGAATTTCAGGTCAACCCATCCTTCAAAAAGTGGTTGCAAGAGTCAGTTTTTAACAGGATATACGATAATAAACAAGTGGGATTAGGATTGTAATAAGTAAATCTTTAAATTAATTGAATTCAGTTGGAAATTTTAATTATCAATGTGTTAACAAAAAAGTTAATAACTTTCTTTGGAAATATTTGAAAATTAAGAAAAAGCAATTGTTTTCAACTATATTTGTTTAAACTTTCGAAATTAATTTTACTTAAATGTATTTTGGACAATATATTTTAGTTACTTTTGCAGTCCATATAACAAAGAACAGATAGACCCATGAATAGTTTCATCACTAAACGAATTGAGAAGATTTTAAATTCTTCTGATATAGTGAATTCCAATTTTAGGAGTTCTGTTTTATCCGATGATTTGGACATTAATATGATCGATTTCTCGAAATCCAGAGGTAGTGTTCGTTTGATCAATAAAAGCGTTTTGACCCCTGCTGATGAAAAGAGAATGATAGATGAAGTTTTAGCTTACGATTTTGAGAAATAATTCATGGATAATCTTCCTTCAGGATTTTCTGAATCACTCACTAAAAAATTCTTTGAAATTTTTAACCTCTATGAGGAAGTTAAAAAAATTGTTCTCCTAGCTGAATACGAAAACAAAGAGCAAAAGTACATTATCAGTTCTGTAAATGAGTTACGTAATACGCTTGATCACATTATGCGTATATTCGGATCTCCTGAATCTTTAGAAAAAAATTTCGATAAGGCAAAAGGGCATCTTTATCGTGCTGGTTATGACGCTTATGAGATAATTGCGATTTCAAAATTAACATTAATTTCGAATGTAAAGGATCAATTTGGATTAGACGCAATTACAATTGCCTATCCCGATTATTTTAAAGAAGTTGTGCCTCTTATAAAGGAAACAAAAAACGAGCTTATTTTTGCCAGAGCAAATAAAAAAATAGATAATGGCCTTGATGTTGAAATAGTGGAGGAGCATTTTTCCAAATTCCAAGATATAACAACCAAACTTATTAAAATAGTTGATAAGCTAAACTTGAATATTGATGGAATTCAGGAAGTTCATCAGAATATTCTTGAAAAAGAGATTAAAAGGAAAGAAGAAGAACTGAGAATATATCAAGATCAACAACGTAAAAATCGAAGGACTAATTGGACAATCTTCATCGTTGCTCCTACCATAATTTTGGTTCTTGGTGGATTGATTCTTCTAATAATTGAATACAAATATTTTGTGCATAAGGAATCTAAAACTGAAGGAACCGTACCTAAAACTGAACAATTACATCCTTAGCATTTAATATAATATCAAAGGACATTGATGTTCTTGTAAAACAATCGTTTGATATAAAACTTTGTCCAAAATAGAATCCATTTTGGGCGAAAAGATTATTAAATCGGCAAAAGAAAAGGTTGCAGAAAAATCTTTTGTTTGATTCTCTGTAGTGCTTTTGAATATTCCGCTATTTTTGTCCCGAAAACTTCACATTATCTCACTAATTATACTCAATGACATGCTAAAGTTTGAAACGAAATCCATGCGTTATCTCCGTTACATTGCCCTCCTATTGCTGCTGACCCCCACAGAAAATCCATGCAAGGCTGCAGGACCCAGACATGCCTGGTCAAATGCAATTAATCTGGTTGATTCTCCCATAGCTTTGGATTTCTCAGGTAAAACACAGACTTCGTTATTTCCATTGGCAGGGGAAAACATTGCCCGCCTGACTGCTAAGTTTAAGAGCCCATTCAACGGCAAAAATTTGACCGGATGGTGTTACCGCACCAAGAAAGGGGAGGAAACGCTTTTTGAGACGTTCGATGGTAAAAATGAGTCATTAGATGGTCGCTTTACCGGGCGGGATGGTGTTCTTTCAGTAAATCCCTGGGACGAGGCTAAAGGCCCTCATTATGTAACAATATGGACAACAGCTGATTATCAGGGTGATTTTAGTTTTACGATCGAATTCCGTGCAGGGGTGAATGCAGATAGCGGCATTTTCTTGCGGGGGAAACAATTACAATGTCGCGATTACCTTGTAGCAGGCCCATACAAAAGCCTCAAGAACTACAAACCTCAGGATTGGAATAAAATAGAGGTTGTTGTAAAAGACAACATTGCCCATTGCACCTGTAACGGGGAGATACTCGAAGATGCGCTCAAAATTCCGGTCACTGGACCGATTGGGCTCGAAGCAGATCGCGGACTGATGGAGTATCGGAATATCCTCATCAAAAGATTGAAATGAAGCTGTCCATACTTCTTTCAATCCCATTCCTGATATTTCTGTTGGGTCCCGACAACAAAATTTCACAGTGGATGGGTCCTAACCGCGATGGCATTTATCCTGAAACAGGGCTGTTGAAAATATGGCCTGCCGAAGGACCCACGTTAAAATTAAAAATCGAAACCATCGGGAAAGGATTGTCACAGCCGGTGGTCTATAAAAATGTGATCTATATAACTGGCCTTAAATCTGATACACTGGATGTTGTTTCGGCCTTCGATTTGGAGGGGAAGTTGATTTGGGAAAAAACATATAGTCAGGCATGGCCTAAAACATATCCGGAATCGCGGGGAACTCCAACCATCGAAAATGACCAGATTTACATTGTTGGTGGTATGGGTGACCTGGTTTGCCTGAGTACAAACGGGGGAGAAGAAATCTGGAGAAAAGAGCCGCTAAAAGAATTCGACGGTAAAAATATGTATTGGGGAAATGTGGAGTCGGTACTTTTAACCGACGAAGCTGCTTTATATGTGACCGGTGGCGATAAAACTACTCTTGTAGCCTATCACAAAAAAACGGGTGAATTACTTTGGAAAAGCAGAAGTATGGGTGGCAACAAATCGTATGCTTCATCATCTTTGGTCGAATGGGCAGGATTGAAAATCGTGCTGGTTCAAACTTCCAACGATCTGATCGGGATAGATGCAAGTAACGGGGATATCCTTTGGAGTCACAACACCATTCAGTATCATACCAAGAAAAAGAATGGAATAGGCGAAGCGGCAAACACACCTCTTTTCTGCAAGGGTGACATTTTTATTACCTATGGTAACGAACAGCCCGGTATGCTTTTTCATATTTCCGAGGACGGGAAATCGATTTCCCTGAAATGGCAAAACGACGTCCTCGATACGCACCATGGTGGTTTGGTCCTGGTTAACGGGGCAATCTATGGCTCCACGATGCTTGATAATACCAGGGGAAACTGGGCATCGGTCGACTGGGAAACCGGAAAAACCAACTGGGAGAAGGAGTGGTTCACCAAAGGATCTGTTATTTCGGCCGATGGCCTATTGTACTTTTATGAAGAAAAAGGAGGACATGTTGCTCTCGTGAAACCCGATACCAGCGACTTGAATATAATCAGCGCATTTCAGGTACTGGGTGGCGAAGGGCCACACTGGGCACACCCATCAATTTACAATAAAATGTTGCTGATCAGGCATGGAAGTGTATTGCTGGGGTATGATATTGCAGATTAAACAAAATCGCGATGCGTACCGATAGCGAAGAAATCTTCCAAAACTTGTATGAAGATACCAAACAACATTACGGCACCTTCACCATCAAGACCAGTCATAGCGCGGAGTGCGGCACGATCCAAATTTGAAGGATAATCATCTGCACGACAAAGCAATCTCAAACTAAGAAGCACAGTGCCAAAAACATTGTTCTGGAAGGTGCTTCAATCATGGGATTGCTTCCCGAATCGTAAACTCTCGGGACACGTCACCCTGCTTCATAATCCTGCTTACCATTTGGTCTAATTTAGCAGGGTTCGCAATGACAACTTCGGGAGAGAGATCGTCCTAATATATTAATTGCTAATTATTTAATATATGGTCGTTTGGTTCACAACGACAGCTTCGGGATGGACACTACAAACAACATTACAGCACTTTCACCCTAAAGACCTGTCATTGCGCGGAGTGCGGCACTGAATACCTTTTTAATACCAATCACCTGCACGACAAAGCAATCTCAAACTAAGAAGCACAGTGCCAGAATCATTATTCTGGAAAGTGCTTCAAACATGGGATTGCTTCACCAAACATATTGAACATGCTAACAATTTAATATACAGACGTTTGGTTCGCAATGACAGCTTCGGGAGGTAGATCGTCCTAACATATTAAGTACTAACCATTTAATATACAGTCGTTTGGTTCGATATGACAAGCCTCAAAAAAATAAGTTAAACATATTTTAATCCAAATCTCCAAATAAATCTCTCCAATCAGAATTAAAACTATTGATCAAATCAATCTTCTTTTGCCGGGATCCACCTTTGAGCTGTTTCTCCCTGGCAATCGCTTCACCAATATCGAAAAAAGCCTCATAATAAACCAATAGATCTGTATTGTATCTCGCTGAAAATGATTTAGGATACATTTTACTTTTGTGTTCCCAAATACGTTGTTTCAGGAACGAAGTTACTCCTGTATAAAGAACCGTATGGTTTTTATTTGTAACGATGTATGTGTGATATGTTCTATATTCCATAAGATTACAAATTTAATAATTGTTGCAATATTTGGACCTGTCATTGCGCGGAGTGCGGCACAATCTAAATTTGAAACGCAATCATCAGCACGACAAAGCAATCTCATCCTAAGAAGCACAGTGCCAAGAACATTGTTTTGAAAGTGCTTCAAACATGGGATTGCTTCAACCTGCATTATAATTCTGCTAACCATTTGTTCTGATGTAGCAGGTTTCGCAATGACAGCTTCGGGATGGAAACCACAAACAACATTACAGCACCTTCACCCTAAAGACCTGTCATTGCGCGGAGTG
>JBAXWR010000171.1:0-15642 GCA_037128295.1 Mariniphaga sp. | reverse complement strand
GTTAGCTCAGTTGGTTTAGAGCATTACCTTGACAGGGTAGGGGTCACTGGTTCGAATCCAGTACAACCCACTTCATATCATATCATTATTTTTTTTACACCCCAAGTTTATTATGTTTGGTTTGGTAATGTCAATATTCATCGTTATCATTTCTCAAGGCTTTTGAAAATACCGACTTTTGAAAATAATGATTTTTATATATTAATGTTTTATAAAAACGGTCCTTAGCAACATAATATTTTTATCGTATTTATATTTTTATTAACTTTTCTTAAAAAATAATTGCCTAAAATGGGTAACAAATGGAATCCAATTCCTACTAAGATGTATATTGGTTAAAATGAACATACTGTATTCTAAAGATCTTTCAAATGTTTATTTACAATGTAATATTTTGTTCTTTGAATGTAGATTAGAGTCTAGTTAGGGCAGTGAACAACAAATTTAGTTTACCTTATTGAATTTTTCTTGAAGACTTTGTACTTGGTTGGGTATTTTCTTTAGTGAAATTATTTGTTTTGTATATTTTTGTATTCTTATTAATTGGTTTACTTTTGAAATTTAACTTGGATTGAAAAAAGCTTCTTTACCAAATTTTAAGATTCAGATTATACTCGGCAAAAACATTCAATATTGTGGTACAAATAAGAAAATTTAATGATCAGGAAATAATTATTGGATTAAAATCCGGCGAATCATTTGCTGTGAATTACCTTGCTAAGGAGTACCTTCCTATGATTCGCTACTTCATTTCCAAGAACAATGGCAACGAGGAAGATGCAAAAGATATATTTCAGGATGCCTTGTATATTTTGATTGATAAAATAAATGGTAAAGATTTTAATCTTCAAGTAACACTATCGACTTATTTATTTGCGATCTGTAAGAATTTGTGGTTAATGGTGCTGGATAGGCAAAAAGCCGCGAAGAATTATGAGAAACGAAGGTCATCGGATATTTTGGAAAATGACTTCACAGAAAATGGCGATACTGCATTTTATGAACGAATTTTTCGACAATGTTTTGATGCGATGGATGAAGTTTCGCAGAAAATTTTGAAGATGTATTGGATGGAAATTACGCCAATCGAGATTGCTGAAAAATTGGGATATAGCTATGGCTATGTACGTAAAAAGAAAAGTGAATGTATGAAAGAACTTAAAACCCGGATAAAGAATCATCCGGACTATAGAGAATTGGAAAGTAACCTTAATATAAAATAGCTTAACAGCTGGAATATGAATAATTTTACTGATATTATACTCAAAAATCGTTTGGGTGAGATGAATAAGGCTGAAAGGGAAGATTTTAAACGTAATCTTGTACTCAATGAACAATTGAGAAAAGAATATTCTTTTCAGGAGAAACTTGACAACATATTGAAAAATAGTATGTTGCTTGACACAATTGAGAATGACCCCGATTTAATAAAAGCAGACATATTGGCTCAAAGGGATATTGGTCTTTTTATGGATCTCAATAAGTCAAGAAATTCTGGCAATAATAACAATCTTGATATTCAGGATGAAGTTGAAATGAGAAAAAAGATTGCCAAAGCAGAAGTAGAGATGTTTTTATCTGGAATTGATGTACTATCTGAGGTATGGGTAAAAAATTATGACTTTAACAAAAAAACCATTGCGGAGGATGCGGAGGCCCAAAAGATCACCAATTACATTAAAAAATCACTTAGTCAGAATCTACGAGTTGTAACATTATCTTCACTTACTCATCAACTAACCCGTAAAATTGGTTACAGTGTTGCTGCCGCAGTACTTCTTTTATCTCTTTTGACTGTAAAATCGTTAACTAATACATATATAGGGGATAATATATTTGATAAATATTATTCGACATTGGAAGCAAATTCTTATCGAATGAGGGGAAATTCCCAGGAGGGTATTGAAAGACTACAGGAAGGAATAGATTATTATGTGTCAAAGGATTATGCAAAGGCGGAGATTGTATTTGAACAATTGGCAGGCTCTAGTGAGAATCGATCGGAAATACTTTTATATTCTGGCCTTAATAAAATGCAACAAGGTAATTATAATGGAGCTATTGCTTTATTTGAAGATCTTCTTTCGAAACAAGAGTTGTTTGTCCCTGAGGTTCAGTGGTATTTGGGTTTGTGCTATGTTAAAACTGGGGACAAACTGAAGGCTTTGCCTATGATGGAATCTTTAGCTAATACTGAAGGCCTTTATAAAAACAAAGCCCGCGTAATTCTTAAAGATCTAAAGCGATAATACAATGCACATAGAACTAAAAGCACACTTAAAAACACCAAATTAATTATAATAAGGTGTTCTTCCCACCAGGTTTTCCTGAGGGGAGTAGTGTCCCCTAATAGGGTATATGCAGCCCAGAATCTTGGATTCACAAATGAAGGAGATGTAGTTAATATGTAATCTAATTTTGCCAATCTTAAAGCATCGTTTTTCTCTTTTCCTTCTGAGAGGTATTTATAAAAATTTATCATTATCTTAGATCCAGCAATATCCTCAACTGGCCATAGTGTTTCTACTATTGAAGGAACACCTGCAAGAACAAAATTTCGTGCAATACTCATGGCTCCTTCACCACTATACAATTTCCCATTGCCGGTGTTACATGCACTCAAAACTACCATGGGAGAAATAATGTTCATTTGTCCAATTTCGTAGTTATATAAACGATAATTGTCAGGTTTCGATTGATCAGGATCAGGAGTAAATAAAAGACTGGACGAACCTGCTATTCGGTCATTAACTTCAGCATGCATCGCAAGATGAAGTATTGAGCCACTGCTCAAACTTGCCCTAAACTTGGCTAAGGATGCCTGATCCCCATCAAATTTGGAGCCATCAAAAATTGTTAATATCTTTTCAATTTCATTCGTATTAGTTTTTAATTTGATGTACTTTCTACCGTTTGCAGAAATTGCATCGGAATAATCAGGAGCAAATCCAATAACTTTTGGGTTATTAATTTTTACCGAATGATTCGCCCATAATGTATTTGTTGAATAACCGTAGGAAAAAGTGTAATCAAAAATTAAGTAATGCAGTTCTGCATAGTTTATAATTTTCTTACAGCTCCATGACGTTAATAAGGCATCAAATGGAAAATAGGATATCTCTTCGTCAGGAATAATAATTAACTTATTTCCGGAGAAGTGATTTCTGATTGGTTGAATTAATGCTTTATAAGCATTAAATAGCATCAAGTTTGATTGGTTATAGTTTTCAATATTAGTTTTTTCGTTAAATTGATTGATTAATTTAGTCTTAAGAATAACAAATTGATTAGACAAAGTACTGTCTATTAATTCTGTATGACAGAATAAATCGTTTTTTGTAATTACAAACTCAAAGATTTTCCTCTTTCCGTCTTCATCGTTTTCTGAAACAACATAGTCAATTAAACTTTCCTCTGGTTTTAGATTTGCTTGAATTGTTTCTAAGGGAACTATATTACCCTTTTTGAATTTATCAATAAATTGTGGGTATTTTATTTCTATAGTCTCTATGGTCTTTTCCAAGGCTCTGTTCAAATCAAAAATCTGATCTTTCCAATAAACAATTTTTGCAGTATCCGGACTAACAACCGAATACTCGCCGATTATTAACATATTATAACCGGCAATATTGTTTTTTAATTTTATTTCCTGATTCTTAAGAGAATCCGGAATTTGACTATTGGAAAATGACCTATTTTTTTCGATTTCGTATTTTAATTCATTGGCTTTATATTGTTGGGATGTTTTGAATGCACCGTTTAAAAATATTTTGTTGCCGGTCAGTTCAAATTGTTTGAGTGCAGTTTCAATGGCTAAGACGAAAATATCCTTCTGCTTCCCTGTGAAATCTAATCGGGTTTCCTCGTTTTGGTAATCCAATCGCAGAGAATTGGTCATCTCAATTGCCAGATTTATTGTATTAAGACTTAAAGAAAGATATTTGGTTTTAGTTTCTAAGGTTTTTTCTTCCAACTCAAGGCTTGCCAGAACCTCCGCTTTTCTGCGTAAAGCCCGTAGTAACCATAAATTAGGGGTAACAGTAACAAGCGTGGGGTTTGCTTCAAACGAAGAATTATCAAAACCGATCGAACCTGAAATTAAGGCTTTTTGATAATAGGTTAATGCAGAAAGATAATTTGCGTCAATTTTATAGCAATCACCTATAATCTGATAGCAATTCGATGTGAGTTGGTTCTTTTCGCCTGAATATTTAAGATTAATTCCTAATGCCTCTTTTAGTGGAACCAAGGCCTTTTCAGTTTTATTGATCGATACTAAAAAATGACCATATTCCAGAAGAATAATGACTTTTGAAATTGAAAAGTTTTTATTCTCAGAATTTACTTGTTTTATACTTTGCTCAAAGTATTTGATTGCAAGAAAATTATTTTGCATTTTTGCATAAATTTTTGCAATATTCAAATATACAAAACTAATCCCTGTAAAGTTATGCTTATTTTTAATCAACAAACTTTTATTAAAGGATGTTAAGGCTTTATTGAATTCGTTCATTTGAGAATAAACGATTCCCTCATTAAGATAAAATGACGAATAGGACTGTTGTTTTACAAGTTCTGTCATATTGCTTATCTGAACAGATCGTATGCCTTTTTCGGTGTATTCCAGTGCCTTTGGAAATTCATTTTTTAACGAATAGATATTTAGTTTGTTACCGTAAATATTGATGAGAAGGGAATTATCGAAAGTTTTATTCTCCAGATAGATTGATTCTGCTTTATCATAGTATTTAAGAGCAATATCATATTGGCCAAGATTCTTATATAGGACTCCCAGATTATTATTAAGACCGAGTTTTTCCAAGGCTGTAAGTTGTATATTTGACTCCAATAGTCCAGTCAAACAATCAGCAGCCCCTAATAAATTGCCAGCTCTTATCTTAATACCGTAGTCTGATAAAACGGTTCGCAACGTGACACGATTTGAATTCTGAGCTGTTATTCCATGGCTCCAGACTGAAAAAACAAGAAAAAATATTATTATGTACTTCATTACCAATACTTTAATTGTCAGGTATTTCGATTGGTAATATAGTAATAAGTTGAAATAAATAATTAAACTTTAGGAATCATATTTGTAGGTTAGTTTATACTAAATTCTTTGGAAATTTTATAAGCACATTTTGTGAGACTGCTTCACAATCTCAGTCAAAATACCTTTGATTGTTTATTAAAGCGACGGTATTTATTTGGAAGAAAGGGATCTACCCAAAATAAATTACAAATATTACAAATATTTGTAAATCTGTAAATTGGCAAAATTAACTATAGCCACAACAAAAATGCCATGGCTATAATAAACAACTTGTTCACAACAACAATTATATTTTTTAAAGTATTTAACCAATTCCCTCCAAGAGAACTTTTAAATTACTTTTTTTTAGGCTTTTTGTATGGATTATCAACAGTAACCGGCGTGGTCAATGTTGTAGCGGTAGTAAATACAGAAGTAGTATATAAAGAATCAACCTTTTTAGGTGCGAGAATATCAATAATCCAATCATCGCCAGCAGAAGTTGGAGGAATAGGAGGTTCGCCACCACCCCTAAGCAAATTCATCTCAACGGAATTGAGATCTTGGAACTGGCAATCAAAACGATTATACGAGGCGAAATTAATTGATCTAACTTTCATTTTGTACGATATTAGCGTGAATTATCTATTTATAGGAACGGGTTCAAAATTGTTACCCTATTTTTGCATTTATTTTTTACAGGGTATTAAATTTTTAATAATACGATGTTGACCTTAGTAATGCAATATTGGCACAAAGGTAATAATTTTCTTCATATTCCTTTTCCGATAAACTTCTTTGTGCTAAAATGTGTTCTTTTTTTGGGTTTATTATGAATAAAACTAATTTTAACAAAATTTTCAAGTTCACTAATTTTCAACATTATTGATATATCTACAAATAATTTGAAAAAAGTAAAATAATTTGACTGATTGCAATTTTTCGATAAATTATTATGCGATTCCCCTTTTTTAAACAACTTGATTCAATGGATTGTGGACCAACGTGCCTACGGATGGTGGCAAAATACTTTGGTCGAAGCTTTTCCCTTCAACATGTCCGTAATCTGACCTTTTCCACCCGTGAGGGTGTTTCGATGCTTAGTCTTTCAGGAGCTGCTGAAAATCTGGGGTTTAGAAGCCGTGGAGTAAGATTAACCTGGGAGCAACTTAGAGACGAAGCACCTCTTCCCTGTATTATTCATTGGAATCAAAAACATTTTGTTGTTGTTACTGAGATTGTTCAGAAAAAAAAGTTTACTGCTTTTTCAAAACGAAAATTTGAATGCGAGTCTGTAAAGGTTATAGATCCAGCCTATGGCCCCATTGCTTATGGTGTTTCCGAATTTTTGACATATTGGATTTCTTCTGGCAATGATGGCTTCGCACTACTTCTTGAACCAACTCCCAAGTTTTATAAGGATCTTGGAAACATTTCTGATTCACGAAAATTATCTTTCTTATTAGGTTATTTACGGCCTTATCGAAAATTTATCGTTCAGGTATTGCTTGGTATGGTAACCGGGAGCTTGGTAAGTATGATTTTCCCTTTTTTGACTCAATCGATTGTTGATTTTGGAATAGGAAACAATGATTTGAATTTTATTGGAATGGTTTTAGCTGCTCAGTTGATTCTTACGTTTGGACAGACTGCGAATGAAGTAATCAAGAACTGGATCATGTTACATATTACCACTAGAGTCAGCATATCTTTAATTTCTGATTTTTTGATCAAGCTGATGCACTTGCCATTTTCATTCTTCGAGTCAAGAACAGTTGGTGATCTTATGCAACGAATTGGTGATCATAATCGTATACAAACTTTTTTAACATCTTCACTTGTAGACATTCTTTTTGCCATTCTTATTTTTGTCATCTATACAATTATATTGGCCACTTATCATCCCTTAATTTTGGCAGTATTCGTAATAGGCAGTATTTTTTACATTGGATGGGTATGGCTTTTTCTAAAAAAAAGAAGAGTTCTGGATTATAAACATTTTCAGCAAGCATCAGATAATCAAAGTAATATAGTTCAGATGATTGAAGGGATGCAAGATATTAAACTTAATAATTGTGAAAGACAAAAGCGATGGGAGTGGGAACGAATTCAGGCAAAATTGTACAAAATAAATATTTCAGGACTCATACTTAACCAGAATCAAACTATAGGTGCCACGTTTATTAATCAAACAAAAGATATTGTTATTTCATTTCTTACAGCAAGAGCTGTTGTATCAGGGGAAATGACCCTTGGAATGATGATGGCAGTACAGTATATTATTGGACAATTAAATGCTCCTATCCACATGCTGATCAGCTTTATGCTATCAGCTCAGGATGCAAAAATCAGTCTTGAACGATTGAGTGAAATTAACGATATCGAGGATGAGGAAATAACAAAATTGCAAAAGATTATTGATATTCCAATCGGACGTGAAATTATTTTTCAAAATGTCAGTTTTCAATATGAGGGACCTAATTCCCCATTTGTACTTAGAGATATCGATTTGGAAATACCTGGCAATAAGGTAACAGCTATTGTAGGAACAAGTGGAAGTGGCAAGAGTACGCTTATAAAACTTCTTTTGGGGTTTTACAAACCAACTGTCGGTTTACTGAACCTAGGTGGTACTTCAATTGACAATTACAATAGCGCGCTATGGCGCAACAGGTGTGGGGTAGTCATGCAGGATGGTTTTATCTTTTCCGATTCGATCGCCGGAAACATAGGAATAGGCGATGAATATCCAGACAGACTGAGACTTGGTAATTCTTTGAAAATTGCGAACATTCAAGATTTTATTGATAATCTTCCAATGGGGTTAAACACCAAAATCGGTAGTGATGGGCATGGTTTAAGTACAGGTCAAAAGCAACGTATTTTAATTGCAAGAGCCATTTACAAAAATCCAGATTATCTTTTTTTTGACGAAGCAACCAATGCTTTGGATGCCAGGAATGAGTTAACGATTATGGAAAATCTCAATCAATACTTTAAAGGTCATACGGTTATTGTTGTTGCCCATAGACTAAGTACAGTAAAAAACGCAGATCAGATCGTTGTGTTGGAAGCTGGGAGGATCGTTGAAAGGGGGACTCATAATGAACTCGTTGGACAAAAAGGCCATTATTTTAATCTTGTTAAAGACCAACTTGAACTTGGAAATTAATATTAATAAGTATGTTAGAATTACATAATTCAGAAAATCACAGTGAAGAAGTTCAGGACATTATGTCTTTTATTCCAAACCGTTTAATAAGTTGGGGATTAACGGTTCTGTTTATTTTGTTTATTATCCTCCTTATCGGAAGTTATTTTTTTAAATCACCAGAGATAATACGTGCTCCAATGCTTTTAACAACAAAAAATCCCCCTGTTTCATTGATCAGTAAATCCACAGGTAAACTAGACCACCTATTTGTTGTCGATGGTCAGATGGTTGTTGAAAAGGAAAACATAGCATTAATAAATAACCCAACAGATTACAAGCATTATCTGATACTGAAGAAGGAATTGTCGCTTAATAATCGAATTTCTGATTGGGACAAACAGGTTTTTGCATATGACTTGTCTGAAGATCTTACTATTGGCGAATTACAGTCGAGTTATAGTCCATTTTTGAAAAGTCGAAGTAATTTCAAGCATTATCTGACACAAAATTATATTCCTGAGAAAATTGGTTTGATTGACAGGCAAATTGTTAAGCAGCAAGAGTATTATAATACATTGATCCGTCAAAAGGAAATAATGAATAATGACCTTATTCTATCTGAAAAAAGTTTTCACCGTGATTCTTTCCTTTTTGAAAAAAGAACCACAAGCGAAGCTGAATACGATAAATCAAGACAACTCTTCCTTTCTAAAAAATCGGAATTGATGGGATTTGAAGCCAAGTTGCGAGAAACAGAATCTACAATACTCCAATTGCAATCCACACGGGTTGAGTTGCAAATGCAACACGAAAGGGAATTATCTGAATATCGTCTTGCACTTGATGAATCAAAGCAGAACCTCGAAAATGCTGTTCATCAATGGGAAGAGAGATATTTAGTTACAAGTCCAATAAATGGAAAATTAACCTTTACCTCTATCTGGAGTGTAAATCAGGAAGTCAAGGTAGGTGACCTCATTGCCACCATAATACCAAAAGAAGCATCAGCCATTATTGCAAAAGCAGTAATCCCACCATCAGGTTTTGGTAAAGTGGAGGTTGGCCAGAGGGTAAATATAAAGCTGAACGGTTTTCCATATATGGAATTTGGGATGCTAAAAGGGACTATCCGGTCCATTTCATTAGTTCCTGCGGCAAATGGGTATGTAGCTGAAATTGAGCTTGCAGGAGGAATGACATCTTCATATCGGGCGAACTTGAAGTTTATTCAACAAATGGATGGAACAGCAGAGATTGTAACAAAAGAAATGCGATTAATTACAAGACTAATAAATCCTTTAAAAGCTTTATTCGACAATGGTAAATAAACCTGAAATGTATTTAGAGGACCTAATTGATTGAAATATCGCATTGTAATTTGACTGTCACTTTAGGACACTTAAGATATTACGGAAAATAAAAATAAATAAAAAAAAGGTAACAAGCGTTCGTTTATTCCTATTAACACATGTCATACATGTACAATTTGTTTCGGAATCAGTAAAATATCTTAACCGGTTTTTGAAGATGATATTAATAATATCTGATATTAATGATAAACATGCCGATCAGGTTGAATCTATTTTGCAAATAAATTCAGCCACTTATTCTCGGCTAAATCTTGATGTTGATTCATTACTAAATACATTGATACGATTTGATGATAATTCACTTCAAATAGAGGGTCCTAATTGTCGGTTTTCAACCGACGAAATTGAGGCTGTCTGGAACAGGAGCTCAAGAATAGAGCATTTTGAAAAAAGCAACTGGCGGTTGTATGAAGATTATCAGAATTGGAAGGAGAAATGTAATCGTACCTTGGAAGGGCTTTTCTCATCCCTAAAATCTACAAAATGGTTGAATTTTAATACCGAATTTTATACAGATAACCACTTCAGGCAATTTACTATTTCGAAAAACATAGGTTTGAAATGGCCTTCGTATATTTGTACGAATGACATTAACTATCTTAATAGCTTTTTTGAAAATAAGCGTGACGAAATTTTAAAATTAATGAATCAGGATGGTTTTAGGAAAGTTTCAGATGAATGTTTTTCAAAAGGTAGTGACAAGTCTGGAGCTGCACTTTTAAGTGATATTTCTGATCATTCTTGTGTAGTTGAGTGTGCCGCTTATCAGGTGAGGTGTACTATTGTTGGAAAAGAATATTTTGTTGGGAAAATTAAACCCGATAATATTAATGAGGATTCAAGATCTGATTTACAACCAACAGATTCTCCTATTATTCAACCCCCAGCCCCAATAAAAAGGAGGGCAATTGAAATTATGACAGAATTAAATTTGACACATGGTATATTTGATTTTATTGTTACCAATAAGGAGGAATGGTTCTTTGATGCTTTGAATCCAATTGGCCCCTACCAATGGATTGAGGATATTGAAGGTCCGGATATTTCTTTAAGCATCGCCAAATGGTTGATGAAAAACAACTGACTGACTGAAGATCAAGGCCGCACAGATAATTTATCCCATAAATCCGGAAACCCGCCATGACCACGTGGTTTGAGAGGTTTTAATTCAATAGGGTTTGTTTTTCGAATATGAATATCATACAACCGGGCTGCTGTTTCCATCATAGCTTTTACCTGAAAGGGATAGGGACGATCAGTAACATCTACCAATCCGCAATTATAGTTCTCGCCATCCCTGCGTCCAGTAAAGTCCTGGTCCGACCACTGAAAATAGGCTGTGCCAATTAATCCCGGATGAGAGTAGGCCCTTTCAGTATAATAACTGTAAGCGACTCCTCTTTCAAACTGGGAATTAACTTGCCATAACGACTGAGCCATTCCACGGTCAACTGTACCAAAGTGGTATTCGCCAATGATCATTGGTAACCCTGTTACATTCAGGATCTCATCCATAAATTCCTTTTTTGGATACAGGTCGTAGCAATTAAAACTGAAAACATCAAAGATGTCTTTGCAGATTTCCAGAATTTCCTTACCAGGTACATGTCCAAAACGCATCCCCAGGTTCAGATGGTTAGGGTCATAACGTTTTATGGAGTTATCAACAGTTTGCAGAAAGATGCGAAAAGTATTGAAGATAAATTGTTTGCGGAGCACCGGAGTATCTCCGTCAAGGAGAAATTTCTTTAGCTCGTTTTTAATGGGTTTATCCGATCCTTCAAGAATCATTCTGCATAACCTTTCTTCCTGCTCCAGCCAGGATGGTTCATTTCCGGTAAAATAACCTATGACCCATTGATTATCTTTGTATTGTAATACAAAAGATTTGCAGGCAGCATCAATCTTATTTGCAAAGTTGGGATCATAAACATCTGGTAGTCCCATAATCCCATCTTCAATCCCAACCCCCCTAAGCTGTAGCATAAAAGCTTTCCGGTTTAGTGCCATTACTTCATTGCTTGACCAATTGGCAATTGTATTAAGTCCCCATTTATCCATACGTTTAATAACCATGTCTCTTGATTTTTCAGGGTATTCTTTCCCATAACGCCGGTAAAGATTCCACGTTCCAAAAGATGCTGAATTGGGCCGATCAGGATTACTGCCGATTCCAGTTGGAGGCAACTCTTTGTATAAATTTCGCCTTTTATCGATATTGATCGCATTACCACCTCCACCCGGATTTATACAATCAACCCCAACAGATAGAAACAGATAACCTTCCGGATCGACAAACCACCAGCGGTCACCTATTTTTTCGGTCCTGAAAAAACCGGTTGACTTTACCTTAGCCTGAAGGTAACCTCCAAACTTCGAATAGTTATAATCTTTTACCGAAACGACTTCATCATCTTCTGTGTCCCATTCATTGCGAAGTGTCTCAAAGGATTTTATCTTCCCTTCAAAATCACCAAGGTTCCATTGACCAAATTCATCAACCACAGGTTTATCACCTAGATAAATATCTCCCGGGTCTCCGACTGTGAGTTCAATAGATTTTAACTCGATCACTGGATTGTTAATGGGGGTGTTCATCCTGATACCAATGGAATCAATTCCCTTTAAAGGACCACGTTTTCCTCCAAGATTGATCCATCCTGTGTAACGTGCCTGATTATATGTGGCTGCCAGATCAAGCGCTGCATCAGGTAAGGACCTGAAAAACCTTAATGGGATCGCCAATTTATTCCAACCATTTGGACAATAGCTCATGATACGGAGTTCATTGTAGCCGTTTTCTGTCGTAAACCCTAATTGAAAACGCTGTGAAGTAGAAGATTTGAATTCAATAACCACATAATTGTACGGATCCCAATTGCGAGGAATGCCCGGTGAAATATCTCTAATCGCAATTTTCCTTCCAGAAACTTCCTTATTACTATCGAACTTAAAGATAACAGTGTTTTGGGCATTTATTTTTGGCAATGCAAATATAGCGGCCACCACAATTGCAACCCAAATTCTTAACAATTTATATATCATTCTGTATATGAGATAGATGAAAAAAATGCTAAAGATCAATCCAGTATTGAATAATATTGATCCTATAGCCTAAAGATTTATTTTTACGGTTCTACTTTGAGCTTTTTGAGATTGATAATTAAACGTAACTTCACCTTTTCCTTCAATTAAAAATTGAAATTCTGCAATTCCGTAACCAGGAATCGATAAAAACTGAATTTCAGGTTTTTTCTCTTTGTAACTTACTTTGTTTAACCTGTTATCAGTCAATACACCCCCAGCTATTACTTTACCGCCAGTAACTTTTAAAACATCGGGAGGGTAAAGTTTCGATTTATAGGCATATGCCGACATTGTTGGTAAACCCTTTTTATTCTGAAGACGAACCCTAACCTGATAAAGGTTTTTCCCAATTTCTTTTTTATCAAATACTTCCATCGAAATTTCCGGAGTATTACCGGCGGCCAGGAATACAACTGAAGCGTTTCTATGAACCAATTCCGGTAACATAAAGGGATGTGGCAGGCGCGATGACATTTTTACCCATCCTCCAATTTCAATTTCACCATATGTAGGGTGTTTAAACTTTTTCCAATCTTTGTAAAGTTCGCCCTGGACAACATTGTCATTAAATTTAAGTTGTTCGCGTGACAGTTCCGTTGGTGTCCCTCTTGTAAGTGCCTCCTCATCGGATATTTGTGTTGGCTTATTAATATTTGTCCGGTATGTTTCCTGTTCGCGTTGAAAAAGCTCGCCAACAAATGAAAATATACCATTGATGAAAAACAAATGAGAGTCAAAATCACCGTAAGTAGAATATAAGTCATAAGACGGTTGATAAACATATCCCGGGGTAATCTTTAAGGCTTCTTTGCCGATTACATCGTAAGCAGCAATATCGGAAGGATCAACGACAACTGATTTCTCAGAAGGTACCCGTAGCCACATTCCACCAGAATTGTGAAATGCAAATCCTATTATTATGTTGGGGTGTGCATAAACAAAATCGCTGATGGCTTTGATGCCCACTCCAGAGAGAGGAAAATTTCCAGCACCACTTTGAACATAATTTGGCATCCAGCTATAACCCCAATTGCGGTTTGCATCCAAATATCCTTCTGCATCTTCATTCAATTGTCCGTCGTTATCATTATCTATACCTTCTGAACCGAGTAACGAGTATTCCCCCTTTTCTCCAGGTTTAATCCTAACCATGATCCGTTTATCAATTGGATCGGATTTATAGATGCCAAGCGTATCCTTGATCCTCATTTGCGTTATGCTACCGTCACCATCCAAATCGTCGGGACCATCTTCATCAAGCAATCCATCACCGTCATCATCTTTTGGAACCCGGATACTACGGCCTGAGCTAGGGGTATTGGCGTCAGCAAAAAAATGGTAGCGACCGTCAACGTTTACAACAGGAATGATATAATGAACATTCTTATCGAGTACTTTGGTAATCTGTTCGTTTTCACCATATTTAGTTAGCAACATATTTGCATAGTACAAGCATACCTCGCCAGCCTGAACTTCGTTCCCATGAATATTCCCATCAATGTAAACTCCTGGTTTTGAAAGCTCACCTCCAGTTTTCGGATTATTGATAATTAAAGCGTAAATTTCACGTCCTTCTTCACTCTTTCCAACCAATTGAAGTTTGGTCAAATCGGGAAAGGCTTTATGAAGGACATTCAACGCTTCAATGACTTCCTGATAATTGTAATATCTATCAAAACGCAAAGGGATCTCTATTTTTCCTTTATCTGCTGAAAAAACAGTTGTGACAACCAGGAACAAACCAAATAGTAATATAATGTGTTTCATAATTTACCTCCGATATTAATTTGCTTCACTTTTGACCCGAAAACAATGGATTCCAAAGCAACCGAAATGGTTGGTTTCTTGTCTGTTTTCAACAACCATGTCAGTTTTTTTATTTGATTTCCTCCAATAGTTCCCAAAGGTGTCCGTTTTAAACCCTGCAATAATTCAACGACACCATTCAGAACGATCACTATGGGCGCAGGCTGTTTGTTAAGTTCGCCAATTGCAATTGGATATGGGAAAGTTCCTTTGTTCTCAATGAAGAGTTCGAGACGGTAAATACCTGCTCCCAGATCAGTAATTTTTTGGTCAGCGAGAGAGATATCAGGTATGTTTTTGCTTATTTGAAGTAGCCAAGGCAACTGTACCGATAAAAGCGAATCTATTCTTTCGGATTTTGGCGTTGTTTCAAGATAGGGGACAAATCCACCGATTTCCACTTCACCAAGTGTAGGATGATTGTATTTTCCCCATTGAATAAACCCCTTTCCTCCTAATTCTTTGTCGGAATAGGCCAGCAATGATTTCTCTTTTTCATTTAATGCCTCCACTTTTTCGGCCTTGATTTTCTCTTTTCCCTTCTCTTCCTTTGCCTTCTCTTTGGGAACCGTGAACAAATTCATACTAAAGGATGGAACACCAAGGTGATAATAGGCCCAAAGTTCAAATGACCCATCCTTATCCTGTGGAGGATCTAATGTTTCAATGGAAAAATGTTTGTTTTTCAGGTATTTTTTGTAATCTTCAGATAGTTTTGTATAAAACTTAAGGTCATCTTCCAATGGATTTACAGCTTGCCCAAGACCCAGTAAATTGGAAACATATGAAGATGTAACCTCTTTTACATTTGGAAATCGGGCTTTTACCATTTCAATTATCTCATCCATTTTATAAGATTTTGATGGATCTGCACCCAGCATATTGGCATACCGGTTTGGAATTTGTATGCTTTCAGAATTTATACTGCTTTTTCTACCTGATTTGGGTGGGTTCAGACAAAAATTTGAACTTCCAAGAGTATATGTCATTGCAATATTCGGATGGTCGTAAATGAATTTCATGATTCCATACACTTCCGGAGTTTGTCCTGGCCATAAACCTGCTTCTTTTTTATTTTTGGAGAAAAGATGCGGGAAACCTATCCCAACGTTTATTCCACCCTCGCCGTCTTCGTTGTATTCACCATCCCCATCATTGTCAATACCTTCTGAATAAATCTTGTAAATGCCACG
>JBAXWR010000170.1:0-15691 GCA_037128295.1 Mariniphaga sp. | reverse complement strand
TGGATGTGGTTTTCAGACTTTTACTGTCTTGTCCTTATCTTGTTCGCCGTTGGTGGACTGTTTATGGTAAAAGGGAAAAATGGTATAACTCGTCGGGGCGCGTGGCTGACAATCGCTGGTATTATCCTACCCATCATTTTATTAATGATGTATTATTAGATTTCTTGAAAAGACATTATTGAACTTTCTTTCAAAGTAATTAGATTTGTGGGAATGTTTATTTCCATAAATGAGTATAGCTACATTACAATATGCCGATGTAATCCTTCCGTTGCCGGTACCAGGTTATTTTACTTATCATGTTCCTGAAGACCTTAAAGATCAGGTGCTACCAGGAATACGGGTCATTGTTCAGTTTGGTGTGAAAAAGTTCTATTCGGCATTGGTCCACAGTATCCACGACAAAAAACCGGAGGGTTATGCAACTAAACCGATCGAATACTTAATCGACCGGATACCCGTTGTCCCGATTTCCAGTTTCCCATTCTGGGAATGGATTGCCGGCTATTACCATTGTTCAATTGGGGAAGTATTAAAAGCTGCCTTGCCTTCCGGTTTAAAGCTTGAAAGCGAAACCAGGATCAGTTACAATAACGACTATACCGAACTAAGCAATGATCGGTTAACCCCTGGAGAATTGTTGGTTTTTGATGTGGTCCGCGAAAAGAAAAGCCTTTCGATAGCCGAATTGCACCAATCGTTACAAAAGAAAAATTCCCTTGTCGTTGTCAGGGACCTGTTGGAAAAAGGGGCGGTTTTTGTCGATGAGGAAATTAAAGAGAATTATAGGCTAAAAACTGAACCTGTTGTGCAACTTGCGGATCGCTTGTCAACCGAAAGGTTGATCCATATCGCCATCGACTCGTTAAAGAAAACCCTCCTGCAACAAAAGTTGCTGATGGGTTATCTTGGACTTTCCGTTGTTAATAATGAAGGACAGCGATTACCAGTTACAAAAAAGGAGCTCCTCCTTTCTACAGGAATAAGCAGTTCCACCCTTTCCACCTTGGTTCAAAAGAACATCCTTAAAATTGTTGATCAGAAAGTTGACAGGCTTGCATCGTTTAATGGTGAGGTATCTCCTGTTTCGGACCTGAGCCCTGCACAAATGGAAGCCTTTGAAAATATTAAGCAATCATTTGATAAACAATATATTACATTGCTTCATGGAGTTACTTCGAGCGGCAAGACCGAAATATATATTCAACTGATCAAGGAATATCTCAGTCAGGGGAAGCAGGTGTTGTACCTTTTGCCAGAAATTGGGCTCAGCACACAGATTATCAATCGACTGACTCGGGTTTTTGGAGGAAAGGCCGGCATCTATCATTCAAAATTCAACGATGCCGAACGGGTAGAAATATGGAATAAGGTGCTGAATTTCGGGAAACCCAACGAAAATAATGATCAAAACTATGATTATCAATTGATTGTAGGGACAAGATCTGCCATTTTTCTTCCTTTTCAAAACCTTGGATTGATTGTGGTTGACGAGGAACACGAGAACAGTTACAAACAAGTGAATCCTGCTCCGCGCTACCATGCAAGGGACTCTGCCATTATTTTGGGGCATTTGATGCAAATACCTGTATTATTGGGTACTGCGACCCCGTCTGTCGAAACCTATTACAATGCCCTCTCTGGAAAATTTGGGTTGGTGACACTTATCGAAAGGCATCAAAATATCGAGATGCCTGAAATCTTGACAGCCGACTTTAAAGATGCCTACAAACGAAAGCAAATGAATTCGCACCTTACACCGCTTTTGTTTGCTGAAATTAAGGGTGCACTTGAGCGTAAGGAGCAGGTCATACTCTTTCAGAATCGTCGGGGCTTTTCCCCATTTGTTGAGTGCAAACTGTGCGGTTGGGTCCCCAAATGCAATTCCTGTGATGTGAGCCTTACTTTTCACAAGCACAACAACTCATTGGTATGCCACTATTGTGGATATTCAATCAGCCATCCTGGGACTTGCCACTCCTGTGGTTGTAAAGAGCTTACCAATAAAGGTTTTGGGACAGAAAAGGTGGAAGAAGATCTTCAGGTAATCTTTCCCGATGCAAAAATTGACCGGATGGATTTAGATACAACCCGGTCGAAAAAAGGGTTTGAAAAAATCATCAGTAGTTTTGAAAGGGGCGATATCGATATTTTGATTGGTACCCAGATGGTAACTAAGGGTCTTGATTTTGAGAATGTAAGTATCGTTGGCATCCTGAATGCCGATAATTTATTGAACCAACCTGATTTCAGGGCGTTTGAACGTGGTTTTCAAATGATGGTGCAGGTAAGTGGACGTGCGGGTCGCAAAAAGAAGCGTGGGAAGGTGATCATCCAGACTTCCCAACCATCACACCCCATTATTCAGAATGTAATTGGCAACGATTATGTGGCGATGTACAATGGTCAGATACAGGAACGAAAGGCGTTCAAGTACCCACCTTTTTTCAGGATGATCGGTATTACGATGAAACACCGTGAAAAGAATGATTTGGACAGGATTGCCCAGGAATTGGCTACAGGTTTGCGGGAGAGGTTCGGAAAAAGGATACTAGGCCCCGAATATCCGGTCATAAGTAGAATTAAGACATTGTATATTAAACAGATATGGATGAAGATCGAAAGGGAGGTTTCGGTGGTCCATGCAAAACGGCAGATGCAGGAGATCATTGATAGAGTGAAGTTGCACGAAGGGAATAAAACGGTTCAAATTGTTGTTGATGTCGATCCGGTATGATTTCTTAACTTTACTAAACCCAAAAATCAAATAAAGTTGATAATTTTGCATTTTAAATAGAAAGCAATGGGAAAAATTATCGCGATAGCAAACCAGAAAGGTGGAGTTGGCAAAACGACCACCGCAATTAACCTTGCGGCAAGCCTGGCAGTCCTGGAACATAAGGTCTTACTGATAGACGCTGATCCACAGGCCAACGCGACATCCGGGGTTGGGTTTGATGTCAGGAATGTTAAAACAAGTATTTACGAATGTGTCGTCGATGATGTTGACCCTAAGAGCATCATACTGAATACAAAAACGCCGAATTTTGATTTATTGCCATCCCATATCGATCTTGTGGGTGCGGAAATTGAGATGTTGAACCTTCCGAATAGGGAAAAGGTACTTAAACAGGTGATCGATAAGGTTGTGGATTTGTATGATTTTATTTTGATCGACTGTTCGCCATCGCTTGGTTTGATCACAGTCAATGCTTTGACTGCTGCGAATTCGGTGATCATTCCAGTTCAATGCGAATATTTTGCGTTGGAAGGGTTGGGAAAACTGCTCAATACGATCAAAATCATCCAAAGTCGGTTAAACCCGAATTTGCAGATCGAGGGTTTCCTACTTACAATGTACGATGCGAGGCTTAATTTGTCGAACCAGGTTTACGAAGAGGTCAAGCGCCATTTCCAGGAGATGGTTTTTGAGACTGTGATCACCCGAAATATAAGGCTTTCGGAAGCACCAAGCTATGGAGTCCCTGCGCTCGAATATGATGTAAGCTCCAAAGGGGCACAATTGTACCTCACTTTAGCCCGTGAATTGTTACAAAACAACCACATGACCAAGATAGACCATAAAGAGATTGTAAAACGATAATTTGAAATTAATATTTCCGAATCATGATTAAACGAAACGCACTTGGCAGAGGCCTCGGAGCATTGATCGAAGGCAGTGATGTCACTCCTGGAGTACCAGCTTCCAATGAAGTATCAATTCACGAAATAGAAGCAAACCCTTTTCAGCCACGTATTCATTTTGATGAGGAAGCACTTTTGGATCTGGCCACATCAATTAAGGAACTTGGTATAATACAGCCTATTACGCTTCGAAAACTTAGTGATGGAAGGTATCAGATTATTGCAGGTGAACGCAGGTTCAGGGCGGCTAAAATGGCCGGGTTTACAACAATCCCTTCGTTTATCAGGGAAGCGGGTGATGAATCGATGCTTGAGATGGCACTGGTCGAGAACATCCAGCGTGAGGATCTTGACGCTATTGAGATTGCCTTAAGTTATCAGCGTTTAATCGATGAATGTAAACTCACACAGGAGTCACTGAGTGATAAAGTTGGGAAAAAGCGCTCAACGATTTCAAATTACCTCCGTTTACTTAGGCTTCCGGCTGTCATTCAGAAGGCAATCCGCGAACAAGCAATTTCCATGGGCCATGCGAGGGCACTGATCAATATTCAGGATGCCGAAACGCAGATCATGATTTACAGGCAGGTTGTCAAATACGATTTTTCAGTCCGCAAAACAGAGGAGATTGTCAGAAAAATCAATCCGGAGGATGGAGAAGGTATTCCAGTCAAAAAGTCGAAACCTTTTCCCGATGAATATCATGACCTCAAAACTCACCTTAGTAAATATTTTAATACAGGTGTATTATTTAAAATAAATGAGGTGGGGAAAGGGAAAATTGAGATTCCTTTCGCAGATCAGAAGGATCTGGAGCGGATAATAGGGATATTTGATAAATTGAATTCCTAAATTCAGTTAAATTTGGCATTTTGAAAACCATTATTGCAGGATTTACGATTTTTTTTATTATTCTTACCGGAAATCTGGCAGTAAGAGCACAGCAGGTCAATATTTCGAATGATAGTTTGCGGTTGTCCACAAAAGTCAATGAAGTAAAACGCTCGCCCAAAAAAGCTTCCATTTATGCAGCGCTATTTCCGGGTTTGGGTCAGGTGTATAACCGTAAATATTGGAAACTTCCCATTGTTTATGGTGGTTATGCCGGATTGATCTATGTTTTGGGATGGAACAATAACAATTACAAGGACTTCTTTCAAGGCTACCGGATTATTGCTCAGTATGGCAGTGCTGCTGGTCTTAAAACGGAAGAAAGAAGTTTTTTAGACAATCTTATAAAAAATCCATCAGTGAGCCTCGATAATCCGGCAACATTTAAGTATATTGCGACACAATTAAAGAGTGGGAAAGATTATTACCGGAGAAACAGGGATTTAACGATCATTGGTATCGCTGCGTTACATGTTTTAAGCATCATCGATGCAAGTGTGGATGCGAATCTTTTTGACTTTGATATCAGCGACGATCTGAGTATGAGGGTTGAACCAATGCCAATAAATTTGGGCAGTCAGAATTACGTAATGGGTTTAAATGTAGCAATTAATTTTTAAAATGTAGGTTATGAAGAAAAATCTTTATGGAATCCTGGTTTTGATGATGTTGATGAATATCACTAGCTTGAATGCACAAGTTGTTGTCAATAAGGTAGATACAGTCAATATCAAAAATGATGTAACAATTACCGATTCCATAAAATCTACTCTTCCCGGCACTTTCTCCGATGATAACCTTGACATTGTCCTTGGAGGACAATTGGATTCGCTTACCAATACATGGTATGTCCGTAAAGCTTTTAATGTTGACAGCCTTGCAAAAGTTATATCTGCAAATGTCGATACCCAGGAGTTGGCAGACTCGGTTTATATCAGCCGCCTCCAAAGTCTTGATTCCTATATTCCTCTTCCATACAATGAAGCCGTAAAAAAATTCATTAATTTTTACCTTAAAAAACGTGGAGGGCAGGTTGCCATTATGTTGGGGTTAACGAATTATTACTTTCCACTTTTTGAGGAGGCTTTGGCAAAATACGATCTTCCGGCTGAATTAAGGTATCTACCTATTATTGAATCAGCATTAAATCCTAAAATTGTTTCAAGGGCTGGTGCATCAGGACTTTGGCAATTCATGCATGGCACAGGTAAAATGTACGGACTGGAGATCAATTCGTATATTGACGAGCGTAACGACCCTATCAAATCGACAGATGCTGCTGCCCGCTATTTACGTGACTTATATGCAATTTATGGTGACTGGCACATTGTGATTGCAGCTTATAATTGTGGTCCGGGTAATATCAATAAGGCTGTCCGTCGATCAGGAGGCAAAAATAACTATTGGGAAATCTATTCAAGATTGCCCAAGGAAACAAGGGGTTACATCCCTATCTTTATTGCAGCTAATTACATTATGAATCACGCCAAGGAGCATAATATCTTTGCAATACAACCAACATTCCAGATCAAAACCGATACAATCGTTATCCGCTCTTATCTCAATTTTGCGCAAATTTCTGCAAATATGGATATTCCGATAGAGGAAATCAGGCAATTAAACCCACAGTTTAAGCGTGATATCGTTCCTGCTAAGGCAGATAAACCTTATGCTTTAAAGCTTCCTGTCGATAAGATTTCTTCATTTATCGATGGGGAAACCCAGATCTTTGCCTATAATCGTGAGAAATATTTTCCAAATAATCAAATCGTACTTAAGAAAGAGGTGGTTAGCGGCAAGGGGGGGGCTTATACCTCTTCCTATGATATTGACGGCAAGAAGAAGATTGTTTATACTGTCAAAGCTGGGGATAATCCCGGAGCTATTGCTGCCAGGTTCAAGGTCAATGTTAATAATCTTAGGGAATGGAATGGTATCCACAACATGATCCATATCGGTCAAAAACTCTCAGTTTACGTAAACGACAATTCACCTGTAGGAAAAGCCCAAAGTAAACCAGTTTCCGGGAAAAGTGTAAATCAATCAGGAAACGCTAATACTGCAGGTTTGGGTATCCCTCAGCGGTTGGCTAATTCTGCATCCGAAACGGCTATGAAGTCCAATTTTACTTATTACACTGTTAGACAGGGAGATAGCCTATATACAATTGCCAAACAATTTTCTGGTGTCTCTGATGTTGAGATCAAGACATTGAATAATATTTCTGATTCAAAAGAACTTACGGTAGGCCAAAAACTTAAAATTCCGGTCAAAGTTTAGTGTTTATTCCTTAATTGTCAGGGAAAGGTTGCCCGAAAATACAATATTGGCTTTTACAGATTCCGGGCTTAGGAACAAGTCGGAAACATACAGTTTGGCAAGCCTACCATTCAATTCAAATCCATAGCCAATAGGGTAGTGCCTGAAAAATTTTGAAATTTGGGATTCTATCTCTGTGATATTCGGACCAAACGGTATGGCAATCGATTTTTCGACCATCTTCTCAATCTTCCCACTGAATAGCCAGCTTGCTGAACCAATTAATAAGTTGCGGGTTTTAAAATCAAATTTAAGTTCTTTTATCCTCAGAGTTGTATCTGTGGCATTGAAATATGGGATCCCTGTGAGATAGAGTGTCCCTTTTAAACTTCCTGTAACGGTAGTTTCGACGGCCATTTTACCACTTGTACCGTAAACCCTGAATGTCTCAAACCTGATACGGCGGCTTCCAAATACAAATGTAGAGTCGCCAATTTCTTCCTTGATCATCCGGTTAATTGTTGTATAGGGGATATCGGTGAGTAAATTGACCTTAAAGGTGTCACTTGGAGATTTAAGTGGCTGAATGTTGGGTAATGCCGCTACTTTGCCCGATGAGGGCACATTTTCAAGCAAGCACTCTACATCTGATGTAATTGCGGCACCCAACCTGATATGGCCAGCAGCACCCTGAATAGGAACAAGTGACACCGAATAAGGGGTAACGGCTAGCCATGCTTCGTAACTGCCAGGAAGCTTGAAAGGATTGAACAACATCCGCCATCCATTCTCCGCAAAGCCACGGAAATCAAAACTACTTGTTATAATTTCATCAATTTGCTGTGAAAACGATTGAAGGTTGGCTGGTAGTAACAGGTTTGCAACTATAGTGACGGGAATGTCAATTCCGCCAATTTTTACGACAGGTTTTTTTGTCCAAATATATCCATCAGAGGATGTTCCTGTTTTTATAGTCCAATCGCGATTTATTGTCAGTTTTGTTTTGAACCTTAGCCTAAGTTGTCCCGTATATTGCCAGGTATCGACCATCGGGATATTGTAACCGAACACCTTTACTCCTTTCTGAATTGTTATCGCGACCGGCAACTCCCAACTCAATTCGTTTTGTTCGACATTTATTTTGACTTTTCCATCTTTCTTGGCCTTGAATTTGAAGTTGTCACCATTGTTGTCCTCAAAACTATTGTCCTCATATAAAACACTATCTAATTGTGAATTAATAAGTTGTTCTAATTTGGAAATTTCAAGGTCTGCATGAAGGTTAATTATTGACGTAATGGGTTTACGAGAAACAGAAAGGTAACTTTCTGTCGGCATAGTAGGTTTTATGGTTTTGCAACTATTTAATAAGCAAGTACTTAATACGATATATAAATAGTATTTTATAGTTTTCACTGAAATCATCTTGGCAAAGCGAATAACTATTTCCTTTATTAAAGTGAAGCTACTAATTGTTTGATGATCAGGCTCATTTTTGGTTCGGCTTTCATGGCAACTTCCTGTACCTCTTCGTGAGATATTTCCCTGATTTCGCCCGGAACGCCACTGTCCGTAATGATTGAAATCCCAAACACGTTCAAACCCATATGCCGTGCAACAATCACTTCCGGTACAGTTGACATACCTATTGCGTCACCACCCAGGATGCGGAACATTTTATATTCGGCTGGCGTTTCAAATGTTGGGCCGGTAACGCCTACATATACACCTTCTTTGAGGTCGATGTGACATTCGGATGCGATTTTCCTTGCGCGATCAGCAAGGATAGGACTGTAAGCCTGGCTCATATCAGGAAACCTGGTTCCCAATTCTTTTAAATTTGGTCCTAATAACGGGTTAATTCCAAACATATTTATATGGTCGGTGATCATCATTAAGTCCCCTATTTTAAAGGCTGGGTTAAGTCCACCACTGGCATTTGAAACAAATAGGGTAGTTATGCCCAAATCTTTCAAAACTCTTACGGGGAAGGTGACCTCTTTCATACTGTAACCTTCGTAATAATGAAACCTGCCCTGCATGGCTATTATCTCTTTGCCAGCAAGTTTACCATGTATTAATTGCCCCTTATGCCCATCAACTGTTGAAACAGGGAAGTTCGGGATATCGCTGTAATGCAAAATGTGCTCAATTTCAATTTCATTAACAAGTCCTCCGAGGCCAGTGCCCAGAATGATTCCTGCTCCGGTTTTAAAACCTGTTGCTTTTTGTATAAAAGTCGAAGTTGCTTTTATTTTTTCTAACATAGTTCAATATTTTACGGTCAAAATCCTTACCAGCATTATTTAAAAAACTGATTGTTAAAGGTATATAATATAAATTCTTGCGAATAGATACAGGAAGTTCTTCAATGTCCCTTATCCTTATCATGTCTTTCTCGGTGGTTATAATGATCTTGTTCGCAGGTATTAAAGACTCAAATTTTGTTTTGATCTTTTCGATGTCTTTGATTGTATATTGGTGATGATCCGGAAAGTTGAGCTCCTGAATATCATGTGTTCCATGCGCCAGATATGATTTTAAAGGGGCAGAATTGGCAATACCCGTTACCAACAATATTGCTAAACCTTCAACCAACTCGACAGTTGCCGATTGGACATCTTTTTCGAACACCGGGAAAAGTGAGCCATATTCAATCCTTGAGAAGAAAAGATCCTGATAAGGCCTGATTTCAAGTTCCTTGGTAATAATCCTTTCTTCGATTGGTTTTAGTTCGGCAGGGCATTTTGTGACAACAATAATCGTAGCCCGGCTTTTGTTTGATGCCGACTCGCGCAATCGGCCATAAGGAAGAAGTGAGTCTTTTGTAATCAGACGGTTATAATCTGTTAACAGGATATTGATTCCTGCAGTGACATAACGGTGTTGAAAAGCATCGTCAAGTAAAACAACATCTGGTTTAATAGGCAGTTCCATCAATTGCTTGATTCCCCTGACCCGATTGGCATCTACAGCGACTGTCAGTTCATTGAATTTATTTTTGATTTGCAACGGCTCGTCACCAACCTGGTTTACCTTCGATGTAGGTTCTACAATATAGAAACCTCTTGTTTTTCGTTTATAACCACGGCTCAGTGTGGCCACTTTGAAACTTTTTTTCAATAAACTGGCAATATATTCTGTATGGGGTGTTTTGCCAGTTCCACCCACAGTAATATTGCCAATCGAAATTACAGGTATATCAAACTCATGCGAAGGTAAAATCTTGAGATTAAACATTTCGTTCCTGAAGCCAACAATTGCCCCATAAAAAAATGATAGTATTTTGAAAAACAGAAATTTCAAAATGTAAAAATTAAAATCATTATAACTAATTGATAATCAAATTATAAGGCATTCTGGCGTAAATGCCGTTTTTACGGGATTCCTTTTCAAGGTTTTCCCATAAATAGTAAGAATCGCCAATCGCACTTTTCAAAAAACTTGTTTGGATTTTTGTCGAAAAACTCTTCATCAGTTCTTCAAATGTATCTTTCTGTTTTGGCAGTTCTTTTATTCTGTAATGTTCTGTTCCAGCCTTTTTAGCTGCCAGTTTGATCGCATCTTTCAAGCCACCCAATTGATCAACCAGGCCGTTTGTGATCCCACTTCTCCCACTCCATACACGCCCTTGTCCTATTGAATCGACTGAAGTTGTGGTTTTCTTTCGGCCGATAGCTACATGCGATAGGAAAGTATCATAAGTATATTCAACATACCGTTGCATAAGGTTCGTTTCAAATGGGGTCATTTTACGCGTCAATGACGGCATATCCGCATGGGTATTGGTTGAAACATTATCGAAGGTAATGCCAATTTTATCGGTAAGCAGTCCACTCAGGTTTGGAATAGTCCCAAAAACGCCAATTGATCCGGTAATTGTTGTAGGGTTGGCCAAAATTGCTTCTGCACCACAGGCAATATAATAACCTCCTGAGGCCGCATAATCACCCATTGAAACGACTACAGGTTTCACTTTTTGGGCCAGGATAACTTCACGCCAGATTACTTCAGAACCATAAGCAGATCCCCCGGGGGAATTTATCCTAAGTACAATTGCCTTGATTGTCGTGTCAGTACGGGCTTCGCGAATTCCTTTGGAGACTTCTTTTGAATCGATCTCATAGCTGCCACCTGTTCCACTATCAATCTCTCCTTCAGCATAAACAATGGCGATACGGTCTTTTGTCAGGCCCGCTGCATCAGAAGGTTTAGGGACTTTTTCATATTCGCTTACAGAAATGACGGGGATTTCAGCGTTTTCTCCAAGACCAGTCAATTTTCTAAAATCGGCAAGAACCTGATCTTTGTATTTGAGGTTATCAAAGAACTTATATTTCAGCGAAACCTCAGCTTGTTGGAAAGTCATTACACTATTGGCATAACTTTGAAGGCTGTCAACAGGTATTTTCCTTGTTTCGGAAATTCCGTGAAGGACATGGTTCCAAATGCTATTGATGTAAACACCGGTTTGTTCCCGGCTTGCATCAGACATCTTATCTACCAAAAATGGTTCAACGGCAGATTTGAATTTGTTGTTTTTACCGCGGACAACCTGCATTTCGATCCCGAATTTATCCAAAGCTTTCTTAAAAAAGGTTGCCTCTGCATTGATACCCTTGAAATCGAACATTCCCATAGGGTTCAGAATCAAACTATCTGAAACAGTCGCAAGGTAATAAGCCTTTTGGGAGATCATATCGGAATAGGTATAGATAAACTTACCAGAACTTTTGAAGTCGATCAAAGCATTACGGATCTCCTCCACAGTTGCATACCCTGAACTGATATCCGAAAGCTCAAGAAAGACTCCTTTGATCCGGTCGTCGGTTTTCGCTTTTTCGAGGCACGAGAAAACCTGGTTTAATCCTATTGTTGCAGGAGCCTTAAATCCTGGCAATTCAAGATCCTCGAATGGATTGTTTGATTTGCGCTCAACAATTTTACTATCAAGTTTCAGTAAAAGCAGTGACTGATTTTTGATTGTGACTGTCTGATCATTGAAAGAGGTAATTGCTGAAATCATTCCTGCAAGGACAAAGACCATAAGGACAGAAGCAACAAAAATGGCAAGAAGTGAAGCTAAAAAGGCTTTCCAGAAAATTTTCATAGACGATTCCTGTTTGATATTATATTTTAATAAGATTCCTTTTTAAAAATATGTATTATTGTCTCAATATTTTTTACAAATCTAAGAATAATGGCCGAAGTTTTTCTCCTTTTAGGTGGTAATGTGGGTGATAAGCATAAAATATTTGCAGAAACAAGAATTATGATTGATAATTGTATAGGAAATCTTACAAAACGATCATCAATCTATGCTACAGAACCCTGGGGATTCAAATCGGAACTCTTCTGGAACCAAGTTTTGGTAATCGAAACCTCACTTTTACCTTTAGATATACTGGATATAACCCAGTCCATAGAAAAATCAATGGGACGTATCAAAACAACCGATATTTACGAGTCAAGAACTATGGACATTGACCTGCTTTTTTATGATGGCTTACTTTTGGATACCCCTCGATTGACGTTGCCTCATCCCAAAATTGCTGAAAGGAAATTTGTATTGGTGCCTATGAATGAAATTGTTCCGGAAAAACGTCATCCGCAAACAGGGCAGACAATTGGCGAAATGCTCAAGGTTTGCAAAGATCCACTCAAAGTAGATAAACTCTGTTAAAAGTGATTGTGTTGGACGCTCTCCTTCGAGTCGATCTTGGCTCCAAATGCCAGGTCCCCTGCATCTCCAAGCCCGGGTACAATATAAGATTTTGGTGTCATTACAGGATCAATGGCACCAACCCACAATGTTATTTTTTCCATCGGTAATTTTGACATTACGTAGTCAATCCCTTGTTTGCTTGCAATTACCGATACAAGATGAATATGTTTGGGTTCCCCTTTTTCGAGTAGGGCATGGTAAGCGATTTCCATTGACGAACCAGTTGCCAGCATTGGGTCAGCCATTATAACAACCTTATTATCAAGTAGCGGCGAAGCAATATATTCGAATTCGATGTGGAATTCGCCATTGGGATCGTAGCTTCGATAAGCCGATATAAAGCAGTTCTCAGCCTTGTCAAAAAAATTTAATAAACCCTGATGTAACGGGAGTCCGGCCCGAAGGATCGTTGCAAGGACTGGTTGCTGATCGAGCATCGGTATTTTGGCGACTCCAAGCGGAGTTGTTACTTCCCGTGTCTTGTACGTGAGTTTCTTACTGATTTCATAAGCAAAAATTTCACCAACACGTTCAAGGTTCCTTCTGAACCTTAATGGGTCTTTCTGTATGACCTCATCCCTGATCTCGGCAATGAATTGGTTGAGTAAAGAGTTGTTCTCGCCTAACTGGTGTATCATGAGTTATTTTTTGGCAAAAATAAATAATTTATCCCTTAAAAAATATTTTAGGATGACATGTTTTGGCATACCTGGCATTTTCCTTTGCATTAAAATAAATGTTTAAAAACTAATCAAAAATGGAAACGAAACATCAGGTACACAACTTAATTATTCTCGATGAGAGTGGTTCAATGGATTCAATTAAGAAAACAATTATTCAGGGGTTTAACGAAATTGTTCAAACTGTAAAAGGAATTGAACTCAGCTTTCCTGAACAGGAACATTTCATTTCGTTGGTAAGTTTTAATGGGCTGGGACAAAAAGTATTGCATTTTACCGATCCGGTAAAAAAGCTGGAACAGATCGACGATGCAAAATATCAGCCCGCTGCTTCGACCCCTTTGTATGATGCCATGGGCTTTAGTTTTACGATGTTGCGCAAAGTATTGGAATTTAAACCTGACCACGATGTTTTGGTGACCATCCTTACCGATGGGGAGGAAAACGCATCTAAAGAATATTCAGGAAGGGATATCAAAAAAATGATCGAAGAGTTGAAGCTGAACAGGTGGACATTCACCTATATTGGAACTGACCATGATGTTGAAAAATTCGCCGCCTCGATATCAATAACAAATACCCTGGTTTTTCATAAAAATGAAGCTGACATGAAGGCTATGTTTGTAAAGGAGCAATCGTCAAGACGTGCTTATAGTGAAAAGATCAGGAATAAAAAGAATACCAATGAAGATTTTTATAATGTTGACAATAACAAAGATGTAAAAGCCTGATATTTAGTTGATCGACAATAAAAATTCAACTGATTGAATCGCTTAAAATATAGGTGCCGGTCTTTGAAACTCAGAATATTCCGGTTCCCCTATTCCTTTCCTGATGTTTTGCTGAAAGGGACGTTCATCCCAACGTCCCTTTCAATTTTAAGTTTCCTTGTGTAAAAGTAGGTTTACGGCATCTTCAAGTGAACCTGCGCGAATTACGTTTCCCGAGTTGACAAAGAAGATCTCATCAGCATTTTCGATGGTATTCAAGCGGTGGGCAATGATTACCCTTGTTGTTGACGCGGGAAGTTTTTTTAAAATTACATCTAGTAACTGTTCTGTGACCGTGTCGATGTTTGAGGTAGCTTCATCAAGGATCAGCAGTTCCGGTTTACGTAATACTGCACGCATAAATGCAATTAATTGCTTCTGTCCCAGGCTAATACCTTCGCCAGTCGTATTGACTGCCGAATCAAGTCCATTATCAAACCTGGCCAGAAGACTCTCCAACCCTGCACTTATAATATCTTCAGTCAATTGCTGGTTTGAAATATCCTGATATTCCTCATTTCCGTACAGGACGTTTTCCTTTACAGTTCCTGTAAACAAAAAAGGTTCCTGTAAAATAAAGCCTATCTTCCTGGTGCGATCTTCTGGATTATACGAACGTATGTCTTTGTTGTCCAATAGGATCGTTCCTTTTGATGCATCATAGAGCCGTGCGATCAACGATGCTGTGGTTGTTTTTCCCCCACCTGTCGGACCAACAAATGCATATGTTTTGCCTCTTTCAAGACTAAAATTTACCTGATGCAACACCTCTTTACCATCTGGATAATTGAAGGACACATCCTTGAATGAAATATAGCAGCAGGAATCTTCTGTATTTGTGTTTTCGAGTACGGGTAAGTTTGATTTAAGGGATAAAATGCGTGATATCCGGTCCCAACCTGCCATTGCTACCTGGAAATTGGCCCATAGCGATGCTATTTGCCTTAGAGGGTGGTAAAAATTATTCACATAAGCAATGAAACTGATCAGTAAACCTAAAGAAAAACTGCCTGCTATGATTAAATGAATCCCCAGGCCAAGTACGATAAGCTGACCAAGATTGGATGCAAGTGTATAAACGGGGACAAGCGTATTATTAGCAATACCTGCGAGAACTGATTTTTTGTAGTTCAGTTGATTGGCCTCTTCGAAGCGCTTCCGAAAGTAATCCCTTCTGTTAAAAGCGATGATTACCTTAAAATTGGCAAGACTTTCCTGTATTTCGGCACTCAGTCCTCCAACACTTTTCATGCTTTCTGCATTTTTTCGTCTTACCCAAGGGGAAATGATCCTGGTAAATATCCAAACAACCAATGCCGGCGACAGAACGGCCAAACCAAGAACGGGGTTTAAACTGATCAAAAAAATACTCGATCCGACCATTGTAAAGATGCTGCCAATAAATTGCATCAACGATTGTGAAAAAAACTGATTGACTTTATCGGTGTCATTATTGACCCTTGATATTAAATCTCCGGCCTTGTTCTGGTTAAAAAAATCGACGGGGAGTTCCTGCAGTTTGTTAAAGACAGCATTACGCAGATTATACAACATCCTTTGTCCAATGCCACCCATTAACCTCATCTGATAATAGTTAACAGCAAAAGACACCGAATACAAAATCAATAAGATTCCTGAAAAGACCAATATCCCATGATATTGCTTTGTTTGAATATAGGTGTCGATTGTATAACCGATCAAAAAAGGTCCCAGTAAACTTA
>JBAXWR010000017.1:0-53249 GCA_037128295.1 Mariniphaga sp. | reverse complement strand
CTTTTCGTCCTCGTTGCGGATGTCAACATGAATTTCGGAACAGGGGCCACAAGGGCCTGAATCGCCCATTTCCCAGAAATTGTCTTTCTTGTTCCCTTTCAGAATACGGTCAGCCGGAAGGTATTTGAGCCAATAGTCATAGGCTTCCGTATCCATCGGTACACCGTCTTTATCATCTCCCTCAAATACTGTTACATACAATTTATCTACAGAAATCTTATAAGTATCCACCAAAAGTTCCCAAGCCCAGTCGATAGCCTCCTTCTTAAAATAATCGCCAAACGACCAGTTTCCCAACATTTCAAACATCGTATGGTGGTAAGTATCGTGCCCAACCTCTTCGAGATCGTTGTGTTTACCCGAAACCCGCAGGCATTTCTGAGTATCGGCAATCCTGGGATTTTTAACTGGCGAATTTCCAAGGAAAATATCTTTGAACTGGTTCATTCCCGCATTGGTGAACATAAGGGTCGGGTCGTTTTTGACAACCATAGGTGCTGATTGAACAATTGCATGTTCTTTTGATGCGAAAAAGTCGAGAAAAGTCTGACGTATTTGTTTCGAATTCATAAAATTATTTGTTAAAAAGCTTTAAATACAACCTCCGATATCACGAATTGGAGGGACAAAAGGGATTAATTTAATAGTTTTGCCCCAAGCGATGAAGGAAGTTTTTTCAAAAACGTTGCAAAATTAGATTATTTCGCTAATTTTGACTCAAATGAATTAAAATAAAAGAGAAAAGAGATGGGTAAAACCAATTACAGATTCAATCCCGACACCCTAAGCTTTGATAAAATTGAACGGAGCATCAAGACACTTGTGCGGATGGTGCTTGGTTATTTATCAACCGGAGTGGTTTCGGGGGTGATTTTTTTCTTTATTTTCCTTCAATTCTTCGACCCTCCTCAGACCAAAAGGCTAAGACGCCAGAATGAACAATTACTTTCGCAATATAATCTGTTGAACAAAGACTTTGAGAAAGTCTCGAAGGTATTGGAAGATATCGAGAACCGTGATGACAATATTTATAGGGTTATTTTTGAGTCCGAACCAATCCCTTCCTCCGTGCGCATGGCTGGTTTTGGCGGGACCAACCGTTATTCCAAACTTGAAGATATGGACAATGCCGAGTTAATCGTCAGCACGACCCGAAAACTCGATATTCTTTCCAAGCAGGTTTTTGTCCAGGCGAAATCGTACGACGAAGTGGCAAAAATGGCTATGAACAAGGAAAAAATGATTGCGTGTATGCCTTCCATTATGCCGGTGTCGAATAAAGACCTTAAACAGACAGCTTCGGGTTGGGGAATGAGGATGCATCCAATCTACAAAATTCTCCGTTTCCATTATGGGATGGATTTTACGGCAGCTACGGGAACCGATGTTTTTTGCACAGGGATCGGGGTTGTCAAATCTGCCGAGCGTGAGTCGGGATATGGCAATACTGTTGTCATCGATCATGGATTTGGATACGAGACCTTCTATGCCCATTTAAACAAAATAAATGTACGCGTAGGTCAGAAGGTCAACCGTGGCGATGTGATCGGATATGTTGGTAGTACCGGTACTTCAACATCACCCCACCTCCATTACGAAGTGAGCAAAAACGGAGTAAAGGTAAATCCTCAGAACTATTATTTCCAGGATCTTACACCTGACGAATACGAGAAGATGATCGCTATTTCGTCGAATATGGGACAAAGTTTCGACTAAAAAAAAACAACTTACCGTGACATTCAAAGAACCAAAATCAGAGAAGCTTTATTACTCTATTGGAGAAGTCTCCGAAAAGTTTGGGTTAGCACCTTCCACCCTCCGTTTTTGGGAGAAGGGGTTCGATACCATCAAGCCTTTTAAAAATAAAAAAGGGGACAGGTTTTATACACAGGAAGATATCGACCATCTAGCTTTGATCCACCATTTGGTCAAAGAACGGGGGATGACCTTGAAAGGGGCAAGGACAAAAATTAAGGAGAACAAGACCGAAACCGAAAATACCTATGAGATCGTAAAACGGTTGCAACAGATCAAGACCTACCTTTTGGAGATAAGGGAGGCATTGTAAGAAAGCCACAATCGAATGATAAGCATATCTAATGATCTATATATCAATATTATAATATAATGACGATTAAGGAGATCATCAATTACCTGGAGTCTGTTGCTCCTCCTGCTTATCAGGAATCGTACGACAATGCAGGGTTGATTATTGGAGATGCCGGAGCTACAGTAACTTCTGCCCTTATCACACTCGATATTACAGAAGCTGTTATTGATGAAGCCATTGATTTTGGATGCGAATTGATTATTGCCCATCACCCCATCATTTTTAAGGGGATGAAAAAGATCAACGGTAACACTTTCGTGGAAAGGTGTGTCATCAAAGCGATAAAAAACGATATCGCGATCTATGCTGCCCATACCAATATCGACAGCATTATGGGAGGTGTCAATTCTAAGATCTGCGAGAAAATCGGGTTGACCAATATAAGGATCCTTGATCCGGTTAAAGGCAAACTGTTGAAACTGGTCACATTCATTCCAGAAGACCATTTAGCAATAGTTCGTGAAGCGCTTTTTGCCACCGGAGCTGGCGAGATCGGGAAATATGACCAATGCAGTTTTAGTACAGTCGGTTCAGGCACATTCAGGGGTGGCGAAGATGCCAATCCGTATGTTGGGATAAAAGGAGAATTGCATTTTGAAAAGGAGGCCAGGTTCGAAACCATTTTTCCTGCCCACCTGAAAAATAAAGTTATCGCTGCGTTGTTAAAAGCCCATCCTTATGAGGAGGTGGCTTACGATATTTATCATCTCGAAAATTCGTTTTCGGAAGTTGGGGCGGGGATGATTGGTGAATTGCCAGGGGCTGAGAATGAAATCGATTTTCTGGAACGGCTGATCGATATTTTTGGTTGTAAAGCCATACGCCACACCTATTTACTGGGAAAACCAGTTAGGAAAGTTGCTGTTTGTGGTGGATCGGGAAGTTTCCTCCTTTCAGCGGCTATTTCATCGGGGGCAGACCTGTTCGTAACTGCCGATATGAAGTACCACGAATTTTTTGATGCGGAGGAAAAAATTGTAGTTGCCGATATTGGACATTATGAAAGTGAACAATTTACAAAGGAACTTTTTTATGAAATTCTTATTAAAAAATTCCCTAACTTTGCACTCCGTTTATCGGAAGTAAAAACGAACCCGGTATTGTATCTTTGTCAGGGATAAAAAATTGTAAAATTCAGTATATGCCAGTAGATAAAATCAAATCGACCGAAGGAAAAGAGGTTTCCGTTCAGGAGAAATTGAAGATGCTCTATGATCTCCAATCAGTTGTATCAGAGATAGATAAGATTAACACATTGCGTGGTGAACTCCCTTTGGAAGTTCAGGACCTCGAAGATGAAATTGTTGGATTAAAGACCCGTCTTGGCAATTATAGTGACGAGATCAAGGCTCTGAACATTGCAATCGGGAACAAAAAATCGGAGATCAAGGAGTCGAAGAGCAAAATCGAAAAGTACAAAGAGCAGCAGGAAAACGTGCGCAACAACCGCGAGTTCGATTCTTTGTCGAAAGAGATGGAGTTCCAGAACCTCGAAATCGAACTTTCTGAAAAAAGGATAAAGGAATTTACCCAGGAGATCAAAAATAAATCTGAAGTATCCGAATCGTCGGAGAAACTACTCAAAGACCGTGAGGAAGACCTGATCAGGAAGAAAAAAGAGTTGCACGAAATCACTGCCGAAACTGCCGTTGAGGAAGAAAAGCTGAAGAGCAAGGTGGTTAAGATCGAAAGTGTGATCGAAGACCGTTTGGTGATGGCCTTTAACCGGATCCGCAAGAATGCCCGCAACGGACTCTCTGTTGTGACCGTCCAGCGCGATGCATGTGGAGGTTGTTTCAATAAGATTCCGCCACAGCGCCAGTTGGATATCGCTTCAAGGAAGAAAATTATTGTCTGTGAATATTGTGGCCGCATCCTTGTCGATAAAGACATTGCAACCCCACTTGACGAGCTCGAAGCTGCTGCAAACGCCGCGAAGTAGATCATTATTAAACCGATATATTAAAAATAGCCCGCAGAAAACTGTGGGCTATTTTTTTTAGTCTGTTTGAAAAATCGTAGTTACCCAATCGGGTATATGGCGAGCTATCAGGCAATGCCGACCAACCACCTTAACGTAATTTCTTCCATTTAAAAAGATGTTTACGTTGCCTGGAAGTATTTACAAAAAACAGATAATCAGGTATATGAAAATTTTTAGTCTTTGTTATTCCGATATTTTTCAAAAAAAATCCCTTACATGGTTTTGGTTTGCAAAAACTGATTATCTTTGCACCGCTTCAAGCAAATGGCCCTGTAGCATAATGGATAGTGCATCTGACTACGGATCAGAAGGTTGGGGGTTCGAGTCTCTCCAGGGTCACATATACCGCTGATAATCAATTGATTACAGCGGTATTTTTTTTGAATACGCACAAATCTGCACCACTTCACAAAAGGATAAAAAACCATATACAATCGTATTCTTCCTGTTCGCTTTCAAAATGGAATAAGCTACTTATTAAATTGAACTTGTATCCCAATGGATAACCCAAAAACCTGTTTGCATTTTACAAAATAAATTACTTACCTTACAAACCTAAATTCAGACTTCAAATAAATGACCAACCAGAATCCTGAACAGGTTGCCAGAGATCATATAGACAAGCAGTTAGCTGCATGTGGATGGGTTATTCAGGACATGCGAAAGGTAAACCTGCATGTTGGGATAGGTGTGGCCGTGAAGGAATACAAGACCGATGTGGGTCCTGCCGACTATGTTTTATTTGTAGATGCTAAGCCTTGTGGGGTCATCGAAGCCAAACGTGAAGAGGAGGGACATAAATTAAACGTGCACGAAGACCAGTCGGAGGGTTATGCTACAGCCAAACTTAAACATCTGAATAATAGCCCATTACCATTTGTATATGTCAGTACTGGTGAAGTAACCCGGTTTACCGATTTCTCAGACCCTAAACCAAGGGCAAGGGAGACCTTTAGTTTTCACAGACCTGAGTGTTTAAGAGATTGGCTCAAAAAAGATAAATCGCTTCGCAAAAGGTTACACGATTTGCCTGAATTGAATACCGAAGGGTTAAGGGAATGTCAGGTCAATGCGATCAATAATCTGGAAAAATCTTTCAAATCCAATAAGCCACGTGCTTTGATCCAGATGGCTACCGGCTCAGGAAAGACTTTCACAGCAATTACCACGATTTATCGTTTGTTGAAATTTGCCAAAGCAAAACGGGTATTGTTTCTTGTGGATACCCGAAACCTTGGCGAACAGGCAGAACAGGAATTTATGTCCTTTGTACCCAACGACGACAACCGGAAGTTTACCGAATTGTACAATGTACAGCGTTTAAAATCAAGCTATATTGCGACCGACAGTCAGGTTTGTATCAGTACCATCCAACGGTTGTATGCCATCCTGAAAGGTAACGAGTTGGATGATGTTCTGGATGAAGAAAATCCCAATGAACGGAAATATCAACCCAAAGAGATACCGCCAATCGAATATGACCCCAAAATGCCGGTTGAGTTTTTTGACTTTATCGTCATAGATGAGTGTCACCGGAGCATTTACAATTTGTGGAAACAGGTACTTGAATACTACGATGCTTTTGAGATCGGATTAACAGCCACACCCGACAAACGGACCATTGGTTATTTCAATCAAAACCTTGTGAGTGAATACTCCCACGAAATGGCTGTGGCCGATGGTGTAAACGTGGGTTATGATGTTTTTATCATTGACACAAAAATCACCCAACAGGGAGCTACCTTGTGGAAGGGCGAATACATTGAGCACAGGGAAAGGCTGAGCCGCAAGAAAAGGATGGAGCTGCAGGACGAGGATGAAGATTATTCCTCAAAGCAACTCGACGTTGACGTGGTCAATCCTAACCAGATCAGGACAATCATCCGAACGTTCAGGGATCATTTACCAACCATTTTTCCAGATCGTTTTTCTCCCTATCCATTTGGGGAGGGCCGGGGTGGGGCTTTCGAAGTCCCCAAAACCCTCATCTTTGCCAAAACCGACAGTCATGCCGACGACATCATCAAAATGGTTCGTGAAGAGTTTGGCGAAGAAAACCGTTTTTGTAAAAAGATCACCTATAATTCAGACAAAGACCGCAAGGACGGTGATGACAACATTACCGAAAAAGGGGAAGACCCCAAAACCACCCTTGCCCAGTTCCGTAACGATTACCATCCGCGGATTGCAGTTACAGTTGATATGATCGCCACAGGTACCGATGTAAAACCATTGGAGTGTTTGCTTTTTATGCGTGATGTAAAAAGCAGGAACTACTTCGAGCAGATGAAAGGCCGTGGCACACGGACTATTGATTTGGATAGTCTGAGGAAGGTGACTCCGACTGCCAAAACTACAAAAGACCATTTTGTAATAGTTGATGCCATTGGGGTGACACGAAGCCTGAAAACAGACAGCCGTCCGTTGGAGAAAAGACCCGGAGTACCACTGAAAGAATTGTTGCAGGCGATAGCCGTAGGTGCTAGGGATGAGGAGTTGTTCACCACCATTGCCAGCAGGTTGACCAGATTGGATAAGCAAATAACCCCAAAAGAGCGGCAGAAGTTCGCCGAGAAGGCCAATGGGAAAACCATTTCACAGGTTGTAAAGGATTTGTTGAATGCGTTTAATCCTGACGTACTTGAAGAGATGGAGACCAAAATAACCCATGTACATTTGGGTGCAGCACCCGACATGATCCATTCTGCGATAAAGAGTGCCACTGAGAAACTTCAGAATGACGCTGCCAGGGTTTTCACGGGTGAACTCAACGAATACATCGAAAATGTCCGTAAAGCGCATGAGCAACGAATTGATCTGGCCAATCCTGACGAGGTGACCAACATCGGTTGGGCAGAGGACAACAAGGACAAGGCCACCGAACTGATCAATGATTTTTCGGAGTGGATGCAACAGCATGTGGATGAATTAATTGCATTACAGATCTTCTATAACCAGCCGTTCCGCAGGCGTGAACTCAATTATGGCATGATCAAAGAAGTTTTGGAAAAATTGCAAAGCGATAAACCAACACTGGCACCTTTGAACGTGTGGCGTGCCTACGAAGCTTTGGAGCAGTGCAACGGTTCAACCAAAAATGAACTGACCGCCATTGTCTCGTTGATCCGCAAAGTAACCGGACTTGATACGACCTTAACCGTGTTTGATACCACTGTTGACAAGAACTTCAAGGATTGGGTCTTTAAAAAGCAAGCTGGTGCCACCAAATTCAATGATGAACAGATGCAATGGTTGAGGATGATCAAAGATTGGGTGACCAGCAGTTACCATATCGACAAAGAGGATTTTGATTTGGATCCGTTTAACCGTGTGGGAGGTTTGGGCAAATTCTACCGGTTGTTCAGGGATGATTATGAGCAGATCATCGATGAATTGAACGAGGTGCTGACGGCGTAAATTGGAATAAAAATGAACAATAGCTAAACTTAGTAATCTGATGGACAATATCTTGCAAGAACCTCAATATGAGTGGGGTGGAAAATGGACTGAAACAAAACTGGATGCCTTTGCCAAGTACGTTTTTTCATATCTGACGATTATGAATAAACATCCTTACTGGAAAACCATTTATTTTGATGGATTTGCCGGGAGTGGGGAAAGGAAGGAGAAATGCAATTCATCGCTTTACCACACTTTATTATTGACGGAGCAAGAAGATCGATTGTATAAGGGGGCAGCAGAGAGAGTGTTGAGTTTGCAGAATAATCTTTCGTTCGATTATTATTACTTTATTGATAGAAATGAAGATTCATTGAAAAAGCTCGAAGTAAAACTCTCTGATTTACAGAATACTAAAAAGAATCCTTTTCAATTCCGATCCGGAGATTGTAATCAGTATCTCAATGAATTATCGAAAGCAATGAATACCAAAGAGTCTAAATATGCAGCATTGGTCCTTCTTGATCCTTTTGGTATGCAAATTGATTGGGATTCAATTGCTTCATTAAAGAATACAAAAACAGATATCTGGATATTGATTCCAACAGGAGTGATTGTCAACAGATTACTTGATAAATCATGCAACTTGAAACATTCGGTGAAACTTCAACGGTTTTTTGGATTAAGCGAAGATGAAATTAAACAGTACTTTTACAGCAAAGAAAATCTCTATACGCTCTTTGGTGAAGAAGAAATCGTTAAAAAAGTGAACAAACCAATAGAAAAGATTGCCGATTTATATGCGCTAAGGTTAAAAACAATATGGAAACATGTTACTGAAAAACCTTTAAGTTTGTTTAATTCGAAAGGTGTCCCAATTTTTCATTTCGTTTTCGCATCAAACAATCAAACCGCATTAAAGATTGCCAATCAAATTATTAAAAGCATTTAGTCATGGCAAAGACCAAAATAGAATGGACAGAAAGTACCTGGAATCCAATTACCGGATGCACCAAAATATCGGCAGGCTGCAAATTTTGTTATGCTGAAATAATGGCCAATCGATTGAAAGCAATGAACCAGGAAAAATACAGCAACGGTTTTGAATTGGCCATACATCCACAGGTATTGAATGAACCTTATTCATGGAAAAAAGGGAAAATTATCTTTGTGAATTCAATGAGTGACCTGTTTCACAAGGATATACCGATTGAATTTATCCAAAGGGTTTTTAGGGTAATCAAGGAAAATCCTCAACATGTTTTTCAGGTCCTGACAAAACGGGCTGATATTTTGAGTTATTACGATAGTGAAAATTTGCTGGAATGGCCTCACAATCTTTGGATGGGAGTAACTGTAGAAAACAATGAATTAACCCATCGGATTGATCATTTGCGAAAAACAGGGGCAACGGTTAAATTTCTCTCTTGTGAACCGCTGATTAGTTCCCTTCCCGAAATGAATCTGACAGGCATTGATTGGCTAATTGTGGGTGGTGAAAGTGGAAGGACTCCCAGGCCCATGAATCAGGAATGGGTAATCGACATTAAAGAGCAGTGCAAAAAAGCAAACGTGGCCTTCTATTTCAAACAATGGGGTGGCACAAATAAAAAGAGAGCAGGGAAAATGCTTGAAGGACAAATATATAATGAAATGCCGGAAATGCTTGAAAGTTTATGATGACAGAAAATCACAATTTACCAAAGCATTGGAAGAAGATTAAATTAGGTGCAATATGTAAATTTGTACGAGGACCATTTGGTGGCAGTTTAAAGAAAGAAAACTTTAAAACTGATGGTTTTGCAATATATGAGCAACAACATGCGATCTACAATCAATTTTCTAATATAAGATATTTCATTGAAGAAAGTAAATTCAATGAAATGAGCAGATTTGAATTGAAATCTGGTGATTTAATAATGAGCTGTTCAGGTACGATGGGTAAGGTCGCTATTGTACCAAAAAATATTAAAAAAGGTATTATTAATCAGGCTCTTCTAAAATTATCTCCATCACAAAATGTGTCAAACACGTTCTTGAAAATTTGGATGCAAAGTGGAAATTTTCAGGATAGTTTAAAATCATTTTCAAAAGGTGCTGCAATTCAAAATGTTGCATCCGTTTCTGTACTCAAAGATATGGAAATTCTACTTCCCCCTCTCCCCGAGCAGCTAGCCATCGTTTCCCGTATCGAAGAACTCCTCAGCGACCTCGAAAACGGCAAACAACAATTGATTATCGCACAACAACAATTAAAAATCTACCGGCAAAGTTTGCTGAAATGGGCGTTTGAAGGAAAACTTACTAACAAAGTTGTGAAGGATGGGGAGTTGCCTAAAGGGTGGAAATGGGTGACTCTAAGTGAAGTATGTCACAAAATTGGAGATATTGATCACAAGATGCCTAAACAACTACCATCTGGATATCCTTATGTGTCAACCAAGGACTTCACTGATAATCTGAAAATCTCATTTGACAATGCAAAATTTATTTCTGAAGAAGATTATTTAAGCCTTGGTAGGAAAATTAAACCAGAACGAGGAGACATAATATTCCCAAGATACGGTACCATTGGCAAAAATATTCTGATTGACTTTGATAAAGAATTTCTTGTTTCCTATTCTTGTGCAGTTGTAAAACCAAATCAGAAATTTGTTCTATCAAAGTATGTTTATCTCTACACCTTATCGCCAAAGATAACAGAAGAGATTAGGAAATATACCGTTGAGACTACACAAGCCAACGTTGGAATTGCTTCTATTAAAAGTTTTATTTTTCCCCTTCCACCACTATCTGAACAGCAACTTATTGTCGATGAACTAGAAAGCAAATTAACTGTTTGTGATAAAATTGAAGAGACCATCAGCCAAAGCTTGTTGCAGGCGGAATCGTTAAGGCAAAGTATTTTGAAAAAGGCGTTTGAAGGGAAATTGGTGAAACATCAATAAATCATAGTTCAGACAGACAAAATTTGGCAATATGGGTATTGAAAGGGTACATCGGTTATTAAAGGAACGGGAAAACATCCGGCTTGAGTTTAAAGAAGCCGAAGGTGCTTTGCCTCAGAACTTGTTTGAAACAATTTGTTCCATGCTCAACCGCGATGGTGGCGATATCCTTCTTGGTGTTAATGATGCAGGTGTTATTTTGGGTGTTGAAGAGCCACAGGTTTCTGTAATGGTGACAAATATTGTGAATCTTTCCAACAATCAACAAAAGTTGGATCCACCGTTTATCCTTTATCCCCAAACTTATCAGGTCAATGGTAAGTGGTTGATCCATATTCAGGTTCCAGCCAGTTCACAGGTCCATAAAACTGCCAATACAATTTTTGACCGCAGCAATGATGGGGATTTCAGGGTGAGCCATGCGCACCAGATTGCCGAAATTCACAATCGTAAACGGAACCATTATACTGAAGGGATCATTTATCCGGCTTTGCGGTTTGAGGATCTCAATACAGGGTTGTTTCCCAAAGTAAGGAACCTGATCCGCAGCAATAACTACAATCATCCATGGCTTGCATTAAACGACCAGCAGATTCTTGAAAAAGCCGGTTTATGGAAACGCGATTTCCAAACCGGGCAGGAAGGTTACACACTGGCTGCTGCCTTACTTTTCGGAAAAGATGAGGTCATTCAGCAAATTGTGCCGCATTACAAAATTGATGCTTTAGTAAGGATTCATAATATGAACCGTTATGACGACCGTGAGTATATTCAAACCAATCTGATCGAGGCTTACGAACATTTGATGGCTTTTGTTGCCAAACACCTTCCTGATAGGTTTTATATGGAAGCCGATCAAAGGGTAAGTCTGCGCACGAAAATATTCAGGGAAGTAGTTGCGAATCTGATTGTTCACAGGGAATATACAAATGCTCATCCCTGCACATTTGTTATCTATGCTGACCGTGTAGTTGCCGAGAACGCCAATATACCTCATGGAAACGGACCTATTGATCCAACTAATTTCGCCCCTTTTTCCAAAAATCCAACGATTGCAAAATTATTCATCCAGCTTGGACGTGTTGACGAATTAGGATCGGGGGTTTTAAATGTCAACCGGCTGATCAACGAATATTCCAATAATGGTACAGTCAGGTTTATCGAGGGCAACACATTTAAAACAATTGTGCCTGTAAGAATATATGACACTGAAGGTACAATTGGTGGTGTGGCTGAGGAAGCGGAAATTAGAACTTATGAGGGAGTAACTAAGGGTGTAAGTAAGGGAGTAAATGAGGGAGTAAATGAGGGAGTAAGTAAGGGAGTAAATGAAAAATTATCTGTTTTACTTGGTATGATAAAAGAGAATGAAGGAAGACGTATTCCCTTCTTTAGTGAATTGTCAAAACTCTCGGTAAAGACCATAGAGACATTTATTAAAAAACTGAAAGATAATGGTTTAGTGGAATTCAGAGGGAATTCTCCCAAAACTGGTGGGTATTATATTACTAAAAAAATAAATGCCAGTTGTGATGGAGTGATTAAGCTTGTTGGAACAGATGGTGATGCAATTAAAATGGCAACCGAGGGAGTAAATAAGGGAGTAAATAAGGGAGTAAATAAGGGAGTAAATAAGGGAGTAAATAAGGGAGTAAATGAGGGAGTAAAAAAGGGAGTAAATGAGGGAGTAAATGAAAAACTATTTATTTTACTTGGTATAATAAAAGAGAATGAAGGAAGACGTATTCCTTTCCTTAGCGAATTGTCAAAGCTTCCAGAGAAGACTATCGAGTTGTATGTTAAAGCACTGAAAGAAAAAGGTTTAGTAGAATTCAGGGGAAATTCCCCAAAAACAGGTGGGTATTATATTACTAAGAAATAAAATGGCAATAGAGAAGCAGGTTTCTTTGAATTGTCATCATTACTGCATGTTAAGCTGCGGGATAAATTGCATGATTAATTGTACGATAAAAATATAAAATGAGCAACAACACCTCTTCAATAGTCTCCAAAGTCTGGTCGTTCTGTAACCCCCTGCGCGATGTGGGTGTGGGTTACGGCGATTACCTGGAGCAACTGACCTATCTGCTGTTTTTAAAAATGGCTGACGAATACAGTAAACCGCCCTATAACAGGCAATTGAATATCCCGGCAGAATACAACTGGGAAAGCCTCACAGGTGTCAAGGGTGCTGCCCTCGAAGTGCATTATGTGACCGTACTTCGCGAGTTAAGCACTCAGAAAGGAATTCTTGGCCAAATCTTTACAAAAAGCCAGAACAAGATCCAGGACCCTGCCATGCTGGCAAAGATTATTGATATGATCGACAGTGAACAATGGCTGGTGATGGGTGCCGATGTGAAAGGCGATATTTATGAGAAACTGCTGGAGCAGAATGCCCAGGATGTCAAAAGTGGTGCAGGACAATATTTTACACCACGGCCATTGATCAGGGCGATGGTGGAATGTATCCAGCCAAAACCATTGAAGACTGTTGCAGATCCCGCCTGTGGGACCGGTGGTTTCTTTCTTGCTGTTTACGATTACCTGACCTCCAACTACAAGCTCGATAAGGAGCAAAACAAGTTTATCAAACTTCAGACCTTTTACGGAAACGAGATTGTGGCAGGTACACGAAGGTTGGCGCTGATGAACATGTTCCTTCACAACATAGGTGATATCGACAGTGATAATTTTATTTCTCCTGCCGATGCATTGATTGCCGCGTCCCCAATCACCTATGATTATGTGCTTGCAAATCCGCCATTCGGTAAAAAAAGCAGTCAGACATTTACCAACGATGAAGGTGAACAGGAGAAAGATGATTTAACTTACAACCGTCAGGATTTTTGGGCAACCACCAGCAATAAGCAATTGAATTTTGTGCAGCACATCCGTTCCATGCTTAAAACGACAGGTGCTGCTGCCGTAGTAGTCCCTGACAATGTGTTGTTTGAAGGGGGTGCCGGTGAAACTGTCCGTAAAAAGTTATTGGAGACAACCGACCTGCACACCATTTTGCGTTTGCCTACAGGTATCTTTTATGCCCAGGGAGTAAAAGCCAATGTGATCTTCTTCGATAACAAACCTGCAAGCAAAGATCCCTGGACAAAGGAAGTCTGGGTCTATGATTACCGCACAAATATCCACCACACCTTAAAGAAGAACCCGCTTAAGCTGGATGACCTGAAAGATTTCATTGCCTGCTACAATCCGTCGAACAGGCATTTGCGTAAAGAAAAATGGGCACCCTTCGACTCCGCTCACGGAACACTCGAAGGAAATTGGAGAAGATTTACCTACGATGAAATCATTGCAAGGGACAAAACCAGTTTGGATATTACATGGCTGAAAGACAAATCGTTGGCAGATCTTGACAACCTGCCTGATCCTGAAACAATAGCCGAAGACATCATTGAAAATCTGGAAGCAGGATTGGAGAGTTTTAGGGAAATCATGGTCAAATTGAGTGCTAAATGAGAGAGCTAAAGATCAGATAATCTGATCTTTAATATCCAGGCATGCTCGCAGGGTCTGTTTCTTTCATTTTGCAATTTCGCCGGAAACTTTAGGGTAATTCCTTCATTTGAATTTGTCCACTCCAATGGATTAGGATACCCCAACATTTCAATTTTACTGCCTGTTACCGGTTTTATTCCTTTCAGTTGGAGTTCTTGTCCGGGCCACTCTTTCATTATGGCATAAACGTATTGATTATCTTTACTCCGTGTAAAAGCGACCGTACCCTCATTTTGATGTGTGAAAGGACGAGTCGAATAAATGCCTTCACCGTTTACTTTTAACCACTTACCAATATCGATCAATCGTTTTTCCTGAAGTTCGGGCAATGCACCCTGTCCATCCAGGTTAACGATCAAAAGAAGATTCCCTCCTTTGGCCACAATATCAACAAACATTTCAATAAAGGCTTTTGAACTGATTACATTTGCATCGGTATCCTGCCAGTTGTAACCAAATGATTGACTGATTCCACGACATTCTTCCCATGCATGGGTCGATTTTTTGTTTTCGTCAGTCAGACTATGATATTCACTCGTAAAAAAGTCGCCTCTTACAAAACGAAGCCGCTTACCATCCTTCGTACCATATCTGTCGTTTACGGCTACTTCTTTTCGCCCTTCCGCCTGATTATAATAATAGGCTGAAATTTCATATGTCCTCAAATCAGTCGCTTCGGTTGTCCATTCGCCATCGTACCAAATCAGATCGGGATCATATTTATCGATAAATTCAACTGCCTGTGGGACAATATAATCTTTGGCAAAGTCCCTCACAGGAACTTTCCCGCTCGCCCGTTTTTCAAGTTCTTCCATTGAGGGTGCATTTTTTGTCTCCCATAACCGCGGCTTGATGTTTCCCTGCGCATCAATCAATGGGTATTCCCACTCCTCAACGCTGAAATAGAACCCAAATTTCAGCCCCTGTTTTTTGCAACTTTCAACCATTGGTTGAATCAAATCTCTTTTAGGGCCCATATCACCTGCATCTCTTTGGGTGTAGGATGATGGCCATAAGCAAAATCCCCCGTGGTGCTTGCTAAACGGGACGACATATTTCATTCCGGCGTCAGCGGCTACTTTTGCCAATTTTTCGGGATTGTATTTTCTGGCAGTAAACAATGGTATAAAATCGTCCCGTTTAAAATCTTTGCCCCAATTCTGTTCATGGTATCTTATAAAGGCAGAATCTGTATCGAGCCTTAATTCATACCAATCGGGGTACATGGCACCCTTTTCCTTTTTTGGGGCATATCCGGCGACCGACCACAGCCCCCAGTCGATAAACATTCCGAATTTTGCATCTTCAAACCATTCTGGTGCCTTGTGGGTGTCTATAGACTCTGGTGTTGGCTTCCATTTGCCTTTCGCATTTACTTCTGTGATTGCTTCGTATTGTTTTTCAGCAAGTTGCATCATCTTTTCTGAAAAATTGATTTTCAACCCGTCAATTGAAGTTTTGAATTTTTGCGGCTGATCATTCTCAGGTCTTCTGTTCTGCTTAGGCACTAAGGGTATTTTATCAATCTTAGCTTGTCCAAAAACGGAAATAGCAAGTACTAAAAACAGTAATCCAATTAATATTTTTTCTCTCATAACTACTTTTTTTTCGTTTATTAAAATTGCACTTGGATTATCCAAGCACACAGGCACCAAATGCACCGGCTGGGGAAAAAGCATAGGAGAAACTGACAATAGTTGATTGGGAACTATCAAGGAAATTTTTTATACATATTGTCATCGCGTTTGCCAGAGTACAAAAACCAAACGGTTTCAATCAATTTTGATTTATTGGCGTTTGGTCCTAATTTAATTTGAATTGTTTCCATACCCCTAAATTTTGGTACAAAGTTAGTTAAAAGAATAATGTTATTATTTATCTGAAAGTTGACTGCTTATCAGGTTGCTTTTAGTGTTTATGTTGTCAATAGATTCTTCAAGCCCTGCCGGTTTGCCTTACTTCGGTAAAGGTAATAGGTCTGCTGAGTAAGTTGAATTCTGCCTAAGTTCAGAATAATGTACAGCTTTCATAATCCTATTTTAAATATTTAGTCAAATAGTTTTTATGATGATTTTGAAATGATTTATCATTACAAAACAGTATATTTCAAATTTCAAAATTTAATCGAGAATATTAATCCACTCAGGATGTTGAATACTGATTCCCAAATGACAAAAAAAGGCCATAATGCTAATTATAGTCGGTGGTGTATGATGTTGGTTTAAAATAGATTTGTGCAGACTTTAGTTAGCAATGATCAGAAAAAAAATACTCAAAGTATTCGGGGATAATGTTAGGCGATATCGGAAAGTCCTTGGCATCTCTCAAGAAGAATTGGCTGAAGTGGCCAATCTTCACAGAACTTATATTGGTATGATCGAACTAGCTGAGAAAAATATTATATTTGAAGAATTCCTTTTAATATAATTGTCATGAATTTCACGGAATTTGAATCAAATTTTTATCAGTATTTGAAAAAGCATGGGAATATAAGTCCCCGCACTAGTACCAATTATATTTCTTGGCTAAGGTTTCTTTCAAACGATTACTCAATAGACAAAGATTTAGATGAAGTCTCCATAAAAGGCATTATTGCACAAGAAAGAGTAAAGAAAGAGTTTCGGTCAATCTATAAAAGTGTAAAAGATTTGAATAATTTTAGTGCTGCACTCAAAAAGTATATAACATTCATGGAATTTGATTTTGAATTGAAAACGGAAAAAACAATTGAAAATGAAATATTGAAAATCGAGGTGAACACCAAGCTAACTGCAACGGAAAAAAGCATCTTAATGTTAGCCAGAATAGGACAAGGAAAATACAGAAAACAATTAATTGAATATTGGAATGGCTGCTCGGTAAGTGGATTTAAAAGATTTGATTTATTAGTTGCTTCACATATTAAACCATGGAAGGATTCTAATAACTTTGAAAGAATTGATGTCTATAATGGGTTACTTTTATTGCCAAATTATGACAAGTTGTTTGATAGGGGATTTATCAATTTTGACAACAATGGTAAAATATTAATTTCAAAACTTATCTCTAAAGAAGATCAAGAAATTTTACGAATAGATGACAAATTAAAACTAAGCAATTTAGAAGCAAATCACAAAAAGTACTTGGAATATCATCGTGAGAATTATTTTATGATGTAAATATAATATATTTATTGCTATGAAAAAAAGAAACAAAATTAAGAGAGTATTCACGTTAGAAATTGAGGTTGAAGAAGATACCTTAATTCAGTGCTACCCTAATTATAAATTGAATTTTAAAAATCCAATTGAGTTTATTGAATATATTAAGAATAGTCTTGTAATAAGTGAAAACGTAATGAATGAATTTGGTTATTCAGTCAATATTAAACCTTCAAATAAGTGAAATTTTATCCTTCAAAGGCTTGGGGTAAGTTTACATTATGTGAATTTGTTTTTTTGTTTCGCTAAACCGCATCATGCATTTTAGGCGTAAAATAAATGGCAGTGGAACGATATTTTGAAAATGAATTCTTTCAGCAATTTTTTACAAGTTTTGATGAGGCCGATGATTTGGTCTTTTTCCTGATCAGTCATATAGTATAGTATTGTATATCAATTTATTGTATTTTATTTCCGAATCTCAGTCAAATAAAACCGTTTTTTTACAAAATTGCGATATTCCTGCAAGACTGATTGGGTACATATCCGAATTCCAGTCAACTAATATGTTGTTGTATATCAATATATTATAATTATTCTCAGAATCCCAGTCAAATAAGACTTATGGAACATTTTGATGCTTTTCCGAATTCCAGTCAAATAAGATGTATTTGATAATCTGTATTATACCATTTTAAAGAAAATATTTGTCAAATAAAAAACAGACAAGCAGTGCCATTTGCAATTTTGAACTTGAATTATGCCCAATAAGGTAGATACAATACAAATTTCTTCGATATACTTTCAGTCTCTTTTACCTTGATCCTACCCATCCCTATTGCATCTTTAATAAGCCTCGAAACCGATCGCATACCCTTTTGAACCTGGAAACTCTTTACTTGCGACTATTTTATTTTTTCCTTCATATTTAATAAGCCTTATTGCCTTACGTGCCAGACCATCGTATTCATTAAGGTTTTGTGCCGCAGCCAATGCCCCTAGATTTGTAATATAATAACCATCTTCATCAACCTGAAATAACATTTTTTCATCCTGCATCCATGAAGTTATCTCCCTGATGCTTGATGGGATGGGCTTGTTCAATAATTTGTAGATTGTGGCATAATCTAAGGTAGTGATAACCTCCATCGAATTTTTAAGTTTAGAGGCATGAAGTTCTTCAAAAACAGGGGTTTTACTATTCAGCATTAACCCTCCGATTTCCTGTCGGGAGGCTTTACGAGTGGTACTGCCACTTCGGATGTAACTCTCTTCAATAGATTTACCTGTGAGATAGACCGGCTTAACGGCACTCTCTTTAACATGCACTAACAAAACGGGTTTACCCTTAAAATCTTCAACCGAATGTTCAATAATGATTACAGGTGTGATCCCGTTTCTGCAAAGGTTTGATATTTTTTTAACGATTTCATCGGTATCTGTTTTGTTTATCCCAATAGGTTTTCCAGTGGCATCATCGATCCCAAATATCAAATATCCACCTCCCGGCAAATTTGAAAATGCACTTAGGTGTTTGCACAATTTCTCACTATTAGGGGATAGGTTTTCCTTCCAATCCAATTCGTTCAGCTCCTGAGGTATATTACCCAAGCTATGTTCCAAAATTTGCAATGCCTTTTTTATCCACGGTTTCATGCGATTATAATTTATTTTTAAGTGGCTACATAGCCTACCCGAGCCCTCATGCGAATTCGACATAAAATGATCATACTTTTGATAAAGATAGGTTTCTATGGCTCCTTTCATTACAGGTTTTTTTATTGTTCCAAAGTTAACATTTTAAATATTGTTTGACAGTTTTTAAAGCTTTAAAACACAGCTTCGCCAAAACTCATTTGGCTAATCATAATGGACTTTTTCAATTACCGCAATAACACCCACCCATTTTGGGTATAAATGCTTATTATTAAAAGTCATTTTATAGATTCTTTTGTACACTAATTCGGTAGATTTAATGTGACTTAGAAATTTATATTATGAAAAGACGATTATTGATTTATGTTGCAACTTTTTTGATTGCTATTCCTTTTCTTCTACAGGCTCAAAATAAGCCAGTTATCAACTCAAATATTACCGGCCAGGTTGTGGATGCTGCCACAAACGAGACTTTATTTGGTGCCTACGTCATTATCAAAGGAATCACAAACGGTTCGGTGACAAATTCAAACGGAGAGTTTCACCTGATGTCGGCCCAGAAACTACCTTTTACACTTCGTGTCTCCTACATCGGTTATAAAACACGGGAAATTTTGATCACTGAACCTAAGGTCATCATCAAACTGGAACAGAATCAAAACGAATTGTCGGAAGTGGTGATCAGTTCAAGGCGCAGGCAGGAATCATCACAGGATGTCCCAATTCCGATTTCGATATTAAAAGGTGCAACCATGGAGACCACTGGTGCCTTCAATGTCAACAGGTTGAAGGAAATGGTCCCTTCTGTTCAGCTCTACTCGTCCAACCCCAGAAATACAACCCTAAATATCAGGGGGTTGGGTTCAACATTCGGATTGACCAACGATGGGGTTGACCCGGGTGTCGGTTTTTACATCGATGGTGTTTATTATGCCCGGCCCGCAGCAACTGCACTTGACTTTGTGGATCTCGACCAGGTCGAAATTCTTCGTGGCCCTCAAGGGACTCTTTTTGGTAAAAACACCACTTCGGGTGCTTTCAACATTACGACCCGCGCCCCGGAATTCAACCTAAGGGCAAGTGCAGAGGTGAGTTATGGCAATTATGGATATATTCAGGCAAAAACCTCAATCACAGGTCCTTTAAGCAAAAAGATAGCAGGACGCCTGTCGTTCTCGGGAACACAGCGCAACGGATTGTTGTACAACGAAAGGACACAACAGCCCGTCAATGACCTCAACAATTCGGGTGTCAGGGGCCAGCTACTTTATACCCCTTCTGAAAAAGTAAAGATTACTTTAACAGGCGATGCCACTGTTCAGAAACCGAATGGCTATGCTCAGGTTTATGCGGGTGTTGTGACGACTATGCGACCTGCTTACAGGCAGTTTAACCAGATTATTGCCGATCTCAACTACAAGCTTCCGAGTACCAATCCTTTCGACCGTGTGATTGATCACGATACCCCCTGGAAATCAGGAAATAACCTAGGGGGGATATCCTTAAATATCGACGCAAAATTGGGATCGGGAACCTTAACCTCAACCTCAGCCTGGCGTTACTGGACCTGGGATCCTTCAAATGACCGAGACTTTACCGGATTGTCTGTTCTGAACAAATCTGCTGGTAATTCAAAACATCAACAATGGTCGCAAGAGATCCGCTACGCAGGGAAATTTAGCGAGCAATTAAGCGGAGTGGCAGGTGTCTATGGAATCTGGCAGGACCTAAAATCTGATCCTGTGCAGACAGAAGAATCAGGCTCAGCACAATGGCGGTTTGCACAAAGCTCAACCAGTAGTTTATGGAAAACACCCGGATTGTTTGACGGTTTCGGAACACAAACGACCTCAGAGCTTAAGACTTTTAGTGGCGCGGTTTTTGGCCAGCTCGACTGGTCAATCGGTGCGAAATTCCATTTGCTGCCTGGTATCCGGTTTAATTACGACAAGAAGAAAGTGGATTATGACCGACAGACTTACGGTGGATTGCAAACCACAGATGCGGCCCTGCTCGCACTGAAAAATGGGCTTTATACCAATCAGGCGTTCAATGCCAATGTCGATGAGAACAATTTTTCCGGTCAGCTTACATTTGCCTATAAACCAAATTCAAAAGTAAATGCGTTCCTGACTTATGCCAACAGTTATAAACCCATCGGTGTCAATCTGGGTGGATTACCAACTGACAAAGGACGGGTAATGACAGAACTTTCAGAAATTAAACCTGAATATGTAACTCATTATGAATTAGGCCTTAAGACAAGGCCGGCTGGTTCAACTGTGTTGAACTTTACATTGTTCAATTCCGATATCAAGGATTATCAGACTCAGGTTCAGACTGCCGAAGTGGGAGTAAACCGGGGTTACCTTGCCAATGCCGAGAAAGTGAGGGTAACAGGAGCTGAATTGGACGGAAGTATCCGGTTGATGAACCATGTTTTTATTAATGGTGCAGTTTCATATACGGATGGGAAATACATCACCTTTACAAATGCACCGGTTCCACTGGAAGAAGTGGGAGGAACGTCGGCATTTAAAGATATTTCGGGAGGTGCATTACCGGGAATTTCAAAATGGTCAGGTTCATTAAGTAGCGAATTTTCAAATGACGGAACATTTGCAGGCTTAAAGGGAAATTATTTCCTTGCCTTGGATGGATTCTTTCGTTCAACATTTTCATCAAGCCCTTCCCCTTCCAAATATTTGAATATAGATGGTTACTATCTTCTCAATGGCAGATTGGGTTTCAGGGCTTCCAAAGGAATTTCAGTTTTCATCTGGTCGAGAAACCTCTTGAACAAAGACTATTTTGAACAACTTTTACCTGCTGCAGGAAGTGCCGGTCAATATGCAGCCGTTTTGGGCGACCCATTCACTTATGGGATCACAATGAAATTCAGCTATTAATCAGGTAGATGAAGGGGAAGACCGGATTTATAGATATGGTAAAGGGCAGACACAATGGTCCGCCCCAACCATTTTCAAATTTTCAAATCATTTCTTCACCATCACCTTAATTGTATGTGACGTGCCTTTGTCATTGATGTTCAGCATGTAAAGACCAGATTTAAGGTTTGGCAAACCAATGATATTCAGGTTGCCGGCACCCAATTTCTTTGTCAGCACTACCTGACCCAAACCATTGTACAACATAGCAACCGCACCCTCGCCAACATCACCAAGTACCCTGATTTCTTTATTCCCTTTCGCATAGGCAGTTAATTTTCCATCTGTAGGAAATTGATCTTCGCTGCTGCTGATGATATCTCCCGTGTGAAGGAAGAACCTGTCAGCACCCTTTGTATCTGCTACAACCGCAGCTTTGTAGCTCCCTTTGGAAAGGTCTGTGTAGGTGTTGGTTAGCTTGTCTTCCAAGATAACTTTGCAATTTGGGTCTAATTGGACGGTTTCGACGCTTAGGATAATTTCGCTGGCGGCTTTGGAGTCGATGCCGATGGGGATGACCAACTTATTGTATTGACTGGTGGGCAAATACTGCAATTGGAACTCGATACCGTTATCCTCGACCAATTTGGTGTAAACCGAAAAATCGGGGTCTCCTTTGAAAATGCCCGCATCGTAGCCTATATCAAGTCCCTCACTGGCGCCATCCATAAATTTGATCAACGTTGAAGCGCTTCCTATGCCGTTATTTGCCACAAGGGTGATTGTGGGCCGTGGCAGTGCCGATGATTTAAAGACATTTGACCCATCGTGGACCTGCATGTCGGAGTTGAAAGTGATGGTTCCCGCACTTGCTGCTTTTACAAAGAACCCCTGCCCAACCGGGGCATTGGTGTTTTCATAAGCATCGTTTACAGCGATATACGCGCTGGTTGCCGCATCCCAAAAATAGGCTGCCGCATAGCTTTCAGGCAAAAGGGTTGAATTAACCGACACAAATCCAGTGACACCATCATTGATATTTAAGGCAGTGGTGTAAGGGTTGCCAACGAGGTTCCAGCCCGTTTCGACCGGTACGCTGCTTATCGGCACCGTATTTAATGACCCTTCAAAATAAAGTTTCTGCGTAAAAGGCGCCCAAGAGAGTACACGGTAACCCTTGCCAACTTCAAACAAGTCGGATGCCGGTTTATCGTGCAGGTAAAAAGACGACCAACTTCCTGAAGCATAGCCACCCATTGCGAACTCGTAATGGGGTTCTGTCAATTTTGCCGATGTTGCAATATCCACATTATTAGTCAGAAAATTGATAATTGGTTGTGATGCAAGTGGCGAAGAGATTAGGTGCCACTTGTCAAGCGACATATCCCGTTCCACGGTTGCCGATCCAAAAACGCTTCCCAAAATCTTCAACGAACCCGTACCATTTGTTGCATGGGAATTGATCACCAAGCCTGTTGTGCCCGCATCGTTAGTCAATGAGCCGCTTACCGTAAGGGCTTTGCCGGCAGCTATTGTAAGCACTGCCCCGGTTTGGAGTGTAAGGTCTTTGCAAATGGCTGGTGTTGCAGCAGCCTCATTGACAATCGGGTCGCGGGCTACATCGGGGATCAGCACATTGTCGGTTGCCGTAGGGACCGTGTTGTCGTTCCAATTGCCGGCAGTATTCCAGTCGCTGCTTTCGGAGCCGTCCCAGGCGAAAAGCGCACTCTTGAAAATATAGGAGGAACCAGCATTGCTAATCCTATTGGCCCCCGATGCATCTTCACCTTCCTTGGGTGCCCCTACAATAGCATTTGTCAGTGATATGGAAACAGCAAAACCAAAATAGTCTTCCGCTGCTCGATCGGTCGGTACAATCTTTTGTATTTGTCCCCAATTGTTGGTTCCGCCCTGGTCTTTTGCAAAAATATAGGCAGAACCGGCATTGCCGAGCGTATTGGCTCCCGATGCATCTTCACCATCCCGGTATGACCCTACAATGGCATTGCTGCCCGAAATAGAAACGGTGGCACCAAAATAGTCGCCCGCTGCACGGTCGGTCGGTACAATCTTTTGTATTTGTCCCCAATTGTTGGTCCCGCCCTGGTCTTTTGCAAACAGATAGGCCGAGCCTGCATTTACGTATGGAGATCCTCCCGTAGCATCTTCATCTTCCTGGTATGCCCCTACAATAACATAATTGCCCGAAATGGAAACGGAGCGACCAAAATAGTCGTTTGCCGCACGGTCGGATGCCACAATTTTTTTTACCTGTCCCCAGGTATCGGTCCCGCCCTGGTCTTTTGCAAATAGATAAGCCGAACCCGCAGAGCTTAATGTTGCACCGCCAACAGCATCTTCATCTTCGTAGTATGCCCCAACAATAACGTAGTTGCCCGAAATGGAAACAGAGGTGCCAAAATAGTCTTCCGCTGCGCGGTCGGATGCCACAATCTTTTTCACTTGTCCCCAATTACCGTCTCCACCCTGGTCTTTTACAAAAATATAGGCCGAACCAGCATTTCCGAATGTAGATCCTCCTGTAGCATCTTCGTCTTCAAGATTTGCCCCTACAATGGCATTGCTGCCCGAAATGGAAACAGAGTTACCAAAATAGTCTCCAGCAGCACGGTCGGAAGCAACAATTTTTTTTACCTGTCCCCAGTTGTCGGTCCCGCCCTGGTCTTTTGCAAATATATAGGCAGAACCGGCATTGAGGAGCGTATTGGCCCCCGATTCATCTTCATCTTCGTAGTATGCCCCAACAATAATATAGCTGCCCGAAATGGAAACAGAATAACCAAAATAGTCGTTTGTCGCACGGTCGGATGCCACGATTTTTTTTATTTCACCCCATGTCGTTCCGTTGTATTTAAGTATATATACAGCGCCGGCATCAGCCAGGACATTCGCGCCGGTACCATCTTTATCTTCATTACTTGCTCCCACCACAGCATAGTCGCCATCGATGGCTACGGAATTTCCATAATTGTTAGCCAAAATATATCGGGACCCCTCGGCTACAATTTTGGTTGTTTGCCCCCATTTGTCCGTTCCGCCCTGGTCTTTTGAAAAAATATAGGCTGAACCGGCATTGGAGAGTGTGTTAAGCCCTGCAGCATCCTCATCATCCGCGTATACCCCTACAATTACATAGTTGCCGGAAATGGAAACAGATTTGCCAAAATAGTCGTTAGCCGCACGGTCGGATGCCACAATTTTTTTTACCTGTCCCCAGGTATCGGTCCCACCCTGGTCTTTAGCAAATAGATAGGCCGAACCTGCGGAGCTTAATGTTGCACCGCCAACAGCATCTTCATCTTCCTGGTGTGCCCCAACGATAACATAGTTGTCGGAAATGGAAACAGAATAGCCAAAATAGTCGTTAGCCGCACGGTCGGATGCCACAATTTTTTTTACCTGTCCCCAGTTGTTGATTCCGCTCTGGTCTTTTGCAAAAATATAGGCTGAACCTGCACCGTTGATCAAACTGGCCCCCGAAGCATTATGATCTTCCTGGTATGCCCCAACAATAACGTAGCTGCCTGAAATGGAAACAGAATTGCCAAAATTATCGCTTGCCGCGCGGTCGGATGCCACAATTTTTTTTACCTGTCCCCAGTTGTCGGTTCCGTCCTGGTCTTTTGCAAATAGATAGGCCGAACCCGCGGAGCTTAATGTTGCACCGCCAATAGCATCTTCATCTTCCTGGTATGCCCCAACAATAACGTAGTTGCCCGAAATGGAAAGAGAGTAGCCAAAATTGTCGTTTGCTGCACGGTCGGATGCCACAATTTTTTTTACCTGTCCCCAGTTGTCGGTCCCACCCTGGTCTTTTGCAAAGATATAGGCCGAACCTGCGGAGCTTAATGTTGCACCGCCAACAGCATCTTCGTCTTCCTGATATGCCCCTACAATAACATAGTTGCCCGAAATGGAAACAGAGCAGCCAAAATAGTCGTATGGCACACGGTCGGATGCCACAATTTTTTTTACCTGTCCCCAGTTGTCGGTCCCGCCCTGGTCTTTTGCAAAAATATAGGCTGAACCTGCATCGCTGGCCATATTGTTCCCCGTAGCATCTTCGTCTTCCATGTATGCCCCTACAATAACATAGTTGCCCGAAATGGAAACAGAAAAGCCAAAATAATCGGATTCGCCTGGATCAAGTGGATTCAGTTGCTTTACAGTTTGCCAGGTTCCCGAATTGTTGTACAATAGATATGCAGTTCCCGTATTAATGGCATTAATACTAGATTGGTATGCCCCTACTACGGCGTAGTTGCCATCAACCGACACAGAATATCCGTATCTATCATCTGCACTGCGGGCATTTACCGGGGTCATGCGGTCGCCGGCTGCCGTTTTAATGATTTGGTTCCAGTCTTGCGCCATCAGGCTAACGCTGCTTGCCATCGTCAGGCAGAGCAGACAGAAAATTGTCAATCGTTTTTTCATTCCGTTTAAATTATTTGTTTTGTAACCATTTTTTTACTTCTTGTAACGGATACCACATGAATTGCCCGATTTTACGGGTGGTTGAATAAGTTTGATTGAGCGGTTTGCCCCCAATATTACTATTTGTCTTTATACATTTCGGTCAGATCTTTACTTTCATTTGCCAGGGAAGTCGCTTCAGGGTTCACCTGAGATTTTTTACCTTTTTAGTGCGAATATTTTACACAGAACCATTTTATTTTCAAAAATAAAAAAAAAGTATGTGAAATGCAAAAAAAAAAGACTTCACAAAATCGTAGCCACCTTAGCTATATCTGAATCGGTTTTATATTGGTGAATAGAGTCCATTTAGTATCGTAAAATGATGGTTTGAAATTCGATTTGCCTCTTTTTTTCTTATAAGCGCCGATATTTTTTTAATACGTAGGACCATGGGTATTCACCAAGGCAAATAGGTTGGTGTGTCGTTTGTAACGACTTTATAGATAAGGGCGACCACAAGGGCACGCCCCAATCATTTTCAAATCTTCAAATCAACGAATTTTCAATTTTTCTTATCTTTGTATAATTAATAAGCTGAGAAGATGAAAAAGATCCCTTATGGTATAAGTAGTTTTGAGAAGATACAGACTGAAAATTACTATTATATCGATAAAACCAAATACATCGAAACAATAGAAAATTATGGTTCAGTTTACCATTTTTTTCTCCGTCCCCGCAGATTTGGTAAGAGCCTTTTCGTTTCTATGCTCCACCATTATTACGATATCAAGCAAAAAGAGAATTTTGTGCAGCTATTTGAGGATACCTATATCGGGAAAAACCCCACTCCCTTGCGCAATACTTTTCCGGTCCTGCGCTTTAACTTTTCGATGGTAAAAACCTTTGGAAGTGTCGAACAAATAGAATTGTCGTTTTCACAATATATTTTCGATGCACTGAGAAATTTCGTGAACAGGTACAACGACCTATTCCATTTATCTGAAATTATTGTCACCGATTTACTGGCAACCTATAATGGAAATAGCGATGTGATCAGGAGCCTTTTTATGTTGCTCAGCGAACAACGCATTAAGGTTTATGTAATCATAGACGAATACGACAATTTTGCCAACAACATCTTAACAGAACATGGCGAAGAAACCTACACGAAAGTAACCCACGCGGGTGGTTTCTTGCGGAACTTTTTCACCATTCTGAAGGGCTTAACCGACAACCGCGAAATAGACAGGCTGTTCATTACCGGCGTTTCACCCTTGGTAATGGCCGATGTTACAAGCGGTTTCAATATTGGCGACAATATTTCGCAGGACCCGCAACTTTCGGCTATGGTTGGCATTACCAATGAAGAGGCAAGGCGGATACTCGGTTATTACAATTCATTTGGCATTTTTAATCAACCGTTGGATTCCATCCTTAACGATTTCAACCAATGGTACAATGGTTATTCATTTAACCAAAGTCTTGAAAGTGTCTATAATACTATTTCTGTGTTGTACTATATCCATCAATACATTAAAACCCAAAATAGGCCCATTATTTTGACCGACGAGAACATGCGTACCGATTATGGCAAGTTCCGCTTTTTGATAGCTGCCGGGAAGAAATTGAATGGCAATTTCAATATCCTTAAAGATTTGGCACAAACTAACGAAACAAGCAGCGCCTTGGTCCGAAGTTTTGCCTTAAGCGAATTGATCGATGAGGACAAATTCAAATCGCTCTTGTTCTATCTTGGCTTTATAAGCATTTCCAAGATGCAACCCGACAATGAGTACATTTTCACGGTTCCCAATAAATTGATAAAAGTCATTATATGGGAATTTATCCAAAAGGCATTTGTTGATGTTTACGATCTGAAAATCAATCAGGATTACTTGAAGCGGGCCTTCAAAAGTATGGCATTGGAAGGCAATTGGAAACCTGCATTGCAATACATAATGGATAGATTTTACGAGGCTGTTTCTATCCGTGATTTTGTATTTCACGAGGAGGGTTTAAAAACTTTTCTCCTTGCCTGGTTGAACCTCACCAATCTTTTCAGGGTTACTAGTGAAAAGGAATTGAACCAGGGTTTTGCAGATATTTATTTGGAGCCGGAATTCCGGTTTGGCGACTATGTAAAATTTGGTTATGTGATAGAACTAAAATACATCAAATCGGAATTTCTGAAATCGAAAAAGATGTCCGAACCGGAAATAAAACGGGCAATCGAAGCCGCCACAGCCCAATTGGACCAATTTTCACCCTACGACAATTGCACCACCACCAAGATTATTATCGTGGCATCGGCCAGGAAATTGTTGTATATGGAAACAAAATCAAACAGTAGAGGAGAGCGTGAAGGATAAAGAATCCTCCCCCTGCCTCCTCATCAAACCGTACGTTCGGTTTTCCCGTATACGGCTTTCCTGCAAACTTCTTCATTAGCATTTATAATTCGACAAAGCGCTACTTCTTCTCTACGATCAGATGAACGACCCCATATTTGGGAACCGATATTTTAATATTGCCATTGATAACAGAAGATTTTGCCTTTATGGTTAGGAAGTTCTCGGGACCACCTGCGATTGTCGAGGTGGTCACTCCATTCACATAAACTTTGGCAGAAAAGTTCCCGTTATCGGTTCCTCCCGTAAGGGTATAGGTGTAATAACGGTTACCAGGGATGATATTTTTAAGCGTCAATTCTACGATCTGGTCAAAACTGTTTTTGTTGACAAGTACAATTCCGGCTTCCCCTGATGTAAAAGTTGAAGCATAAGCCATTAAATTACTGCTGTTTGAAGTGGTTTCGACCATAATGTCCCCAAAATATTTCTGGAAATAGTACAGGTAATAATAGGCAGGTCGTGCAGCATATTTGACAACTCCGGGTTCATCTCCATAGGAGAAAAGTCCATGATCGTTGCCGTTTGAGTAACCATTGGCAAGGTCCCACCGCACTGCTGCATCATATTTATTTTTAATCAATTCACCAAGTAACAGTGTGGCGTGCATCCCATTGATAAAGGAGACCGCCTGTTTGGAACCTTCAGCAAAGATATTCCATTCCGTCAGGAATACAGGTGCTGCAGGTTTTCCCTGATTGGCAAGTTCAAGTTGGAGATACGTTTTATAAGCCGCAATCTGGGATGGAGAGTTGAGGATAACTTCGGGAGTTGAATTGGTCTGATAGGGGGTAAAATAGGAATGGACGATATAGAAATCTGCTTTACCACCCACAAGCGCAAATAAATCTTTGTTCCAGTTGGGTATGGCACTGTTGGTTTCCTGGTCACAAACTACCCCAATGTAGATCTCCTTCCCAATCTGACGGGCTGCGGCTTTCATCGAATCGATGTAAACAAGGGCATGTTTGCCGTACAGAGCTGCCGTAATTCTTTTGGGCTGACCATCCTTGTTTAATGATTGATCAATTTCGTATCCGGCTTCCCAAGAGCCAGAAACTTCGTTGCCAATCTCCCAGAATTTACTTTTGCCATTGTCGTATCTCACCCAATCTGCAGCGAGATGAGCCGCCTGAGCCACAGGATTTGAACTTGTGCCATATCGTGCATACCCATAGTTTACTGTTACCATACCCACTGCACCAGTCAGTTGCATCATCTGATAATACTGATCCACACCCATCGACCAGTTCTCAAAATCCTGAACCCGTTTTCCGATCCAGGGTGATATCGTCGAAGGGATATCGGTTAAAGGCGGATCACAGGATTTTAAGACATAATTCTCATAGACCCCTTTTCTGTTCCAAAAATAGACATCTGAAAGGCTTCCTCCCGGAATACGCATAACGCCCATGTTCAACTGATTCATTTTTTGCATCAATGTCAGGTCATTCTGCATCCAGCCTGTAAAGCAGTTGGCATTATTTCCATAAATATACCTGGAGACTTTTGTAATCCTCTTTGAAAAATTCACAGTTACATCGACCGCTTTTGGACCTGTTACCTGAGCCACTTCCTCATATCCGGCAGGTAAGGTTAAACTTTTGGAACTCCATCCCTGAAATGGGAGGTCCGCAACCTCATTGGGGGTTTCAATCACAATATCCACGGGTGGCTGAATGGCTGGAATTTCTGTCTTCTTTTTACAGGACCAGATTCCAAACATTATGCCAGCAATCGTAATAAAAACAGTCAAATTTCTCATCACACTAAATATCAGGTATATATTTCCCATTCTAATCTTTAAACAACTCTGCAAGTAACCAGATCACGCTGGCAGTTGTATGTGTCCAGATCTCCTTGTAGGTTGCATTGACTTGCATGGGCATATAAGGTTGGTCTTCATTTTCAAAGGTTTCTATTCCTACAGGAACAGCCCCGGTCACATCGCCAGCAAAAGCGCCATACAACGGTGGATAGTCATATCCATCGCCATAAATCGTGCTCATCGCAAAGGGGTTATAACCAACGATGTATTCAAGCTGTCGTGTGGCGATATTTTTTAATTCTTTGTCATTCAGAAATTTAGACAACATGAATGCAGCTTTGGCCTTTCCCATCAGCACAGCATGAAAGCCACGGAACTGATAAGCGACAGGGAAACGGCGCAAGTAGAAATTTGAAGACAAGGGGATCCCATTTTTCACCTGTGCATTGTATTCCTCCATCGAAGGCATTCCCACTTTGTCGCCTTCGTGATAGATACCGGCAAATTCGGCATTGTTCAATTCATAAATGGCAGCAGGAAGTATCCCATAGGGAGTGATCATTTTTGAAATTTCGTGCAGGTAATCGGCATAAGCCTGACAGGAAGCTTTCCATTTTGGGGCATCAGGATGTTTAGGTGCGTCGGTACACAACATGCTCAATCCCTGTACCATCAGTTCTTCATTGCTACGGTGGAAAAATTCCAGAATCCGTTTCTTTTCGCGAGATTCGTAAAAGAAGCCATGTAAAGGGATCGACCAATCGGTACGCCTCTCCTTTTGCTGACAGTCCATAACGATCCTGGCATATTGAGCTGCCCTATCGAGGTAATATTGTTCATGCGTAAGCCTCGACAGATGAATTGCGGTAACCATCGCCTGTGAATACAATTCAACCTCGTTTTTATTGGTCATAAACTGGCCCAACAACTCGCTGGCGAACTTGAAATCTTCGATCGCACTGTTGCGGCACCAACCTGCAAAAACAGGATCACTGCTTTGATAGAATGGGACTGCCATTGCACAGTAAGACGCGGCAATCAGATTATCGAACGGATTGTTGGTGGCTTTCGTCTCCATATCGTCTTTTGTGCCTATGATATTATCGGTCCAGATGCCAATGATCAAACCCCCATCGCGGTAGCCGTCCCCAAACCGGGTCTGGAGTGTCCAGTTCAATCCCCATCTAGCCTCTTCCAATAACCTATCATACAACCTCTTATCTTTTGACTGAACAGCCTTGGCCAATTGGAGCATGGCCATACCACCACGGGCCGTATTGCCAACACCTTGGGTAAGATCGGCTGCATCGTGCCAGCCGCCATTCACTGCAATGTGCCGCCCGTCGGGGTGGACACAAAACACATCCTGGTGACAGGCCTGATGGATACCCGGCTGATCATAGCCACATCGTTCGGCATAGAAAAAGTTCAGTGTCCGCCATGCCGTTGCCAGCCAGGCTTCTTCACCAATCGGGAAAGCTTTTGTTATTCTGTTGTCAACTTTTAGTATGTAATATCCTGGAGTATTAAATGGGGAGAAATCAAGCTGGACAAAACCACTGTCCAATATGGTACCGGTTCCGGAATAGACTGTTTTGTTTTTCCCATCGAAGAGTTGAAACCTTGGGTCAGCTATATTTTGCACCAATGCCTGCTTGGTTGCCCCCAGCTTGTAACCACTATGACTGTAAGCGATGGCGTTCTTCCTTAAGTTGAACCCTTTGCTGTTTTCGGCCTCGACCTGTTCGAGCCGCATATCGTCGATGTACAATTTCATCCTGTCGCTGGCACCTTTGGGCGAGCCGCCAAGCATCACGTTTACCGAAAAACCGGTGACGGAATCACGGTACAAATCGGGGATTTCCCAGATGATCTGTTGCCATTTATTGGGATAGACCGTCACAAAATGCTGTCCTTCAAATCTTCCCGGAGTAGGCATGATGTGCTTCCCCCCATTGTACAAGGTGCATCCCACAAAAACGGAGTACAAGCCGGGTGCATCAGCATAAACCCAAACTGAAAAACGGTTGAACCCGGTCAGGTCTTCTCCATTCAGTGGCCTGATCACTTCAGCGGCACCATAGCTGCGGTTGGTGGGGTTTTTCAACCCAAGCGATGCGGGAGTCTCGATCAGGATACTTCCCTCTTTTGATCGTGCAATGTGATGGTCTATTTGGATTGTGCCAGGGCCGGTTGATTTTAATCCATAGAAATCTGCCGCAAGAGGTAGCACCCTCGATTTTTCGATCTTCTTTTTTGCCCATCTTGTCATTCCTGCATCAGCGGAATCGATTTTCATCACCTCCCTCAGGTAGTGGCTTTGTTCCAATTGTTTGAGAAGCGCAGGATTCTGGGCATAGATTTCACTGGTAAATAATGTAATGAATAACAGCAAGATGACCGATATTTTGTTTGGATAGTTGAAATTGTAGCTCATAATTGACTTTAAAAATCAAAGATAGGGTTTTCTTGATTGAGTTGGGGAAAGTAATGGTAATTAGTTTCATGCATCATAAATGAAGCAATAATATTTGCATATTGATATAGTGTGTTTACCTTTGTAAAAATTTCAATTCAATTATTCACCAAAAGGTTATGTCGAAACCAATTAAAGAAACTCCGGTATTGAAAGGAAAGGACGCCCGTGTCTTTATGGCCAGGATAACTTCCCCAAACAAAAGGGAGGCAATAAGCGACCTCACCCGCAAAAGGATGAGGGAAAACTATGAAAAGATCAACTCTATTGTTAAACCGTAATGTTTTCAGATTTTGACTTATCGGTAATTTAGACCGATGAAAAAACTTTGTCCTTAGTAGATACTGTAAATATGTTCCGAACGCTCAGTTCGGTGATTACGTTGAAAGCTGTATCCAGCAAAGAATTCTAGACATCAAATTCGGTGGTAAGCTGTTATTTGATCGGGGAGATGAAACGGACCCTCGACAATAAAGTGAGTCTGTGAAATTGAAACCAAATCAGTCTTTAAAAAAAGGCTCCAGAAATCCATACCGATATATCAGAAAAAAGTTTACGAAAAATAAATTTGCCATTTCACGATTTGTAAAAAATAACTAATTTTACGCAAATATAACTGATGACAATCAAGTCTATTCACCCAAATGGGATCAGTAAGGATGATTTTGTCAGTGGTATGTACAGGTTGTGTGTAAGTGGGCGTAAAAAAGAAGACCGGTACAGAAAGTTGTTCGGTTTTAAAAATCAAGACACAAAGGATCCGCAGGTCTAGTTCCTGAAAAAAACGCTTCGCGTGGAAAGTGGGTACTTTGGGGCATTGTTCATTTATTAAGCCTCCATAATAATTTGTTTTTGAAAATATGCTCCGCATGGAAAGCATGGACTTTGAATCGGCTGGCAATTAAAGATGAGCTAAGTATTAGTGAACGTCAATGTTATGATAATTTTCAGGCGGAAATGTAGTAGGATGAAAAATAGAGTCCAACCGGAAAATAAAAAATGCATCATGGGTAAAGTAGGTACTTTTGCAAGATTGGCAATTAGAATGAGTTAAATATCAGTATAGCAATAAAATATAAACTTCAACAGGAATGAATGATAAAACCACCGTACATATAACAAAGGCCATAAAAAATGGCGGGGCAAAGTGCTGGTTTGAAATTTTGGCCTCGCTAGAGTGTTCGTGCTGGTCAGAAGTGAAAAGACTCCGCAACCCGCCCTTTTCATAGACTCAAGCGTTGGGTAAAATACTACACAAAAATAATAAATTATGATGAAAATAATCTATATAGTAATATCCCTATTGATTTCCCTAAATACTTTTTCTCAAAATTGCAAGGAAATTGAAAATTTAAACGATTCTATCTTATTGAAAAATTATGGGACATGCTATATAAACGACCCATCAAATGAGGTGTTAATGGGAAAATTTATTATTAGCCCTGAAATGAAAAGAGATGATGCTGGATTAATTTATCTTATTCTAAACTCTAAGTCAATGGATGCTGATAAGGAGAAAGAAAGTTGGTTTAATTTATATCCATCAATGAATAAAGGCCAAATCTTAAAACTTTATGAAATATTAATACTAGAAAAGAAGAAATTAAGAGATATTGAAATTAAGTATGAAGAAAGGAAAATTGAGATTGAGAAAAAATATTTAGAAAAATGGAAAGTTCAATCAATTCCAAAGATTGATTCAAATAGTATTGATGTTTTTACAACACTAAGAAATAATAAAGATAAATTAAGTAAATTTGATTATAGATTTCTTGGAACTCATAAAGGATTTAATTTTCCTGAAGTATATGAGTATGATTTTGACAAAGATGTTCTTGTATCTATTTATAGCGATAGTCTTATAGTAAAACCTGAAAATTTTATTTTCTATAAATCAATTTCTATATATGATAAGTTTGATTTTGTTACTGCTAAATATATTCAAAATACATTCCTTTTAGAACAAGAATTTCAATCGGTTGAAGTTAATTACAAAAGGCTTTTTACTTATACATTACCTTCTTTATCAATGGATTATCTGATGTTTGGGCTAAGATATTTTTATAAAGAGAGGATGTTTAAAGAATTGGGTGAATTATTAATTATAGATCCACAAAAATTAAGTCATTGTAAAGATATGGATAAAATGAAAGAATTCACAAAAGTGTATAATATATATAATGCAAGTTATAACTCAACTATTAAAAACTATATGAAATCTTGTATAAGTGAGAGATATAATTTATTAAATGGAGATTATGACGATATTTTCAATAATAAAAAATCAATCGTTTTTGAAATGTTCGAAGCATCAAGATACAATGCAAATAATTGTGAAAAATGCGGTGATGATATAAATTCCTATATTGTGGAAAAACTACAAAAAAATTCACTCGAACAAATACAATTAGGAAATGAAATTCAAACAGAATTGATGCAGTTTGATTTTATTAAGTTATTTAATAGTAATGATCAGATTAAATATTACGCTGAAAAAATAAGTAATAATATTTTTGAAACTAAAAGTTATCAAAATAGAGAGGATTATAAAGACGAATGGAGTTTTATTATGACAAATAAGTATGTTGATAATGAATTACCATATTTTGAAAATTTACAAAGTTTAAATGATTACGCTGATACTTTAATTAAAACATCTAAAAGTAATTTAAATATACAACTTTATGAAAGCACATTGTTTGAGTTTTATTCATACTACCTTTTATATTGCTATAGTCATAACAAGATCAATAATATAAATATAGGATTTTATAACTCTATTGTAAATGAAGCAAATAGAATAGGTAATAATTCTTCTTTAGAAGCATATTATTTCATAGAGAAATCAATTGTTGATGCAATTGCTAAAAAATTGAGCACCTCCACAAAAAATAATACAAATTCTATAAAAATATATAGTATAATAATTGGTATATCTGACTATAAAAACTTAGAATTATCTAGCAATTTCGAAATGAATGATTTGAAATATGCCGAAAAAGATGCAAAGGATTTTGCCAATTATTTAGAAAAAACATTTGGAACCGAAATAACACAATACGTTCTCACAAAAGAAAAAGCAACTTCCGTAAGCATAAAAAGGAAAATACAAGAAACCCTTATAAATAGAGTATCAGAGGATGACATAGTTTATATTTATTTTTCTGGGCATGGTCGCACTACATACGCAAATGAAAATTATCTTCTAGGATATGATTTTGATATTAATGATGAATTTAGCGGAATTGAATTTGAATGGTTTACAAAACAAATAAGAGACTCAAAAGCAAAACAAATTTTTACTTTCGTTGATGCATGTAAGAGTGGTTTATTAAGTTTAAATAAAGGAGATAGTAGCTCACAATTATATTTAAATGAATTAGATATGTATGATTCACATAAAATTATTATTACATCATCTTCGAATTCTCAAAATTCATTTGAAGATGATAATTTAAAAAATGGAATTTTTACATACTATTTGCTAAAAGGTTTAAATGGAGATTGTAAAAATTCAAATAATGATGCTTTTGTCAGGCTTAGTGATTTAAGAGAATACTTAATTGAAAATGTTTTTAAATACAAAAAGCAAATACCAGATGTCACAGGTAAATTAATTGATGATAACATACCTATTTCTATAAGAAAAAACAAATAATATGAATCAAAAAAAAATAGACTACAAAGAATTTCCTAACTTCATTTTGAATTATGTACTAGTAAAATTCAAAAAGGTAAACATAATTGTAAAGGTGTTACTAATTATTGTTTGTCTACTATTTCTATTTTTTGTTGCAAGATTGGGCTTCTTTGGTGAACCAGCAGAAAAAGTGACTTTTATTGTGGTAAATAAAAAAATATTACCAACTGATGAGCCATATATAAGCCGTGATAGCATTCAAAAAAAACAAAAAACAGACTCTTTTTCAAGTAATAAAAAGCCAGATATAAATTCCAATATAAAAAAGTCAGAAAAGTCAGTTAAAGAGCAAAAAGCAGAAGATGAATTAGACAACGTCATAGACAATGAAAGATTAAATTTAAGTTTAAATTTTTTAGTTAACGAAAAACAAGGCATTTTAAACCGTTCTTACTATTCAGGTGACCAAATATCATTAATTTTCAATGTCGATATTCATTGCTACATTATGTTGATATGTATAGATAATCATGACATTTATGATTTATTAAATAACAACTTCAGTTGTCAATTCTTATCTTCAAAAGAAGACGAAACAATAAAATATAATTTAGATAATAACATAGGTCATGAAGCTGTTATAATATTTGCTTCAAAAGAGAAATTTAATTATGAAAATGAAATTAAACCATATTTAAATAACATGCAAAACACTTTACGAAAAGGTCCAGATTTATCAAAGGAAATCAATTTAAATAACAAAAAAATCTCTCATAAAATCATTTATTATAATCATCGATAAGTACTTAGCTAATCAAAACGGACTTCATGTGGCTATCAAGGCCCAACTTGAAGTCCGTTGAACTGTCTATCCCGTTTTCGGGAACATCACGGCTGGTATCGCGTTATGCACTTATCGAAGGTTTTTGCTTTTTGGCAGATTTAAAGCGTGGTTTATAATTGCAGGGTCTGGGCGACTATATACCGCATAAACAGTCACCAAGTTCTGACAAACAAACTTTAGGAAGTGGTGTCCCGGTGACTTAGAGCAACTGCCCCCACGAAGATTGACCGCTTTCCAGTCACCCAGACACTACATTATTGAGAAAGGTTCAAATGTAACTTAGTGTCCAGGTGACCCGAAAACAGGTACGCAACATTCTGACCTCAACTTAAAGTCACCAGGACACAAAATCCTAAAGGAGTTTTGGTTTCAAAGGTAAACACCTGGCTTAACTCAGTGTCCCGGTGACTTTGAGCAGAAGCCCACGCGAATATTGTCTGCTTTCCAGTCACCCGGACACTTACACAAGTTTTGGACGCTAATATTTAATTGAAATTAATGAATCGAAAATAAGGTAATAAGGTTTTATCTATAAAAGCCTATCAGAGAGTTACTAAGGTTTAAAAATATCTAAAATTAAGGTCATCCGCAGAATTATCCTTATTTGTCCTTTCCAATCCAAATTGTTAATTTAATTTTGCGTAAATTTACATAATGCCGATTCATATCACAAAACGGTAAAACATAAAACTGTTTCTTACATGGGCTGCCAACAAGTTAAACTTTCATAATGAACATCCAATGAAAACAAAATTGCTGGGACTGCTTCCAGTCCTGATTGGTCTTTTGTTGATTATCTATTTTTGCTCAAACCGTTCAGCAAAGATTCCGCAAACCGATCTTTATGCCGATAATGCGATTGCTGACACTTCCGGGACGATCAACGGGGAATTCGACATTCCCGAATTAGCTGTTCAAGTTTCCCCGGAAACAGGAAAAAGCTTTTCATTTCCAAATGCGGAAAAAATTACCGATTATGATGTTTCGCCTCTGGGAATTCAAGTTGCTGCCCTTACGGAGAATGTTGCCAAAAAGAGTTGGATTAAATTCTGGCAAATTGGAAATACAAGTATCACAGACAGTTGCGAATTGCCACCTACTCTTGTGGCCAAAGCCATTGCATGGCACCCTACTGGAAAATCGTTATTTATTATGGGAGAAAACAGTGGTAAACACCTGATATATAGGGTTGAAATCCAAAATAGCAAATGGAGTCCCAAAATGATCTTTTCAACTCCCAATCCTTTGCGAAGGCTGGTGGTTTGTCCACGACCATTCATCACCAACAACGATTACAAAAGCGGCAAAGTTTATTACAACTACCGACTGTTTTTTGGGATGGACAATGGCGACAAAACCTACCGGATCGTTTCGGTCACAGAAAATGGGAACCGCTTTTACCAGGTGGTTGGCCCCAAAAAGACTCTCGAAAAAGCCAATGAAGAAGGTGTTAAACCAAGTGAAACTGAAGCTGATTGGGCTTTGCCGATCGCTTTCCATCCATCCGGCTACCAGTTGATCTGGGAAGACAAAAGCGACCAATACAAGGTAGCGACCTATGAATCAAAATATTGGGGTGAATCGAAGCCAATGGATATCCCGCTGAAAAAAACCGGGACCATTACCCCCACTCCAAATGGTTTGGGATTAATCCACTGGCAAAAAGAGAAACCTGGTATTGGGATTTATTTGCTTTCCACAAAGAAAGAAGAATCTCAAATTTTAAATTTCACTTTTATCTCAACTCCCTCATCTGTCCCCGATGGGAAAGGGATTGTTGGACTTACCAGTGAAAATGGCAGACAAACTTTGCGGTACGTACCGGTTAAAGTTCCATTGTCTGATGTGATGAATGCATGGATGTTCAACAATTCGGTCGAGGAAACCGACCTTTTCCAAAAGAATTATGGGTTGTTCCGCCCAAATCAGGACGACCAGCTATACAAACTTTACGAAACCGAGAATTACGCTTGTGGAGGTTACGACAGGAACTCCCCAACACGGCCTTACCTTGTCACCACCGACATTTTCTGGGAATTGTTTGGGGCAGCTTACCAGGGACTGTTTATCGTGAAGGAACGTGACGAAGCGATTCCCGAATTTTGGAAATTTGTTAAGGCAGCCGATAGTTATTTAAAGGGTTCGTCAACCAAATCGCCCTGGGCACCGGTTTTTTCGGCTCTTCTTGACCTGAAAACGGGCAGCACCCAAAATATTGAGGTGAACAGGATCAACAAAGAACAAGACTGCCTTACCGAGCTCACCAATAAGCAATATGCCTATTCCGATCTCAAGCCTCGAGGCCATTATACATCATCTAAAGAGATGGAGGTTTACTTTAAGGCATTCCGCTATTTTACAACGATTTACAAATCAAATCAGGAGGCAATCAAAGAATTGAACTTACTTCCCAATGAAATAAAAGGAAGTGCCGAAAAATGGATCAAAAGCTATACCGGGTTTATTTCACCTTCAAGATCACCGCTGGTTTGGGGCAATTTAAAAAACAGCCTTCCACGATATTGTCAGAATCCAGTAAAAGATTTGTCAGTTTTCCCATTGTCATGGGGTTTCGACAACGAGGTGTTGTATTCCTCAGTTTACCATCAGGATCTTCCACCCGAAATTCAGGTAACCGGACCTTCCGGGGAACGTTGGCTTCCTTCCGGATTGGATCTGGCAACTGCCATGGGAAATGGTTTTGCAGAAAAACTACTGGATTCAGATTTTCAAAAATACCCTCCATTGCGAAAAGTGATCGGTAACCTGAAGAAAAACTACAAGGAAAATGCGATTCAGGTAGATTTAAAGGATAATCTTTACAATCAATGGATCAATGCAATAGCTGTTCAATGGGCTGACACGGTCAACTCAACGAATGGATTGAAAGACAGGGACATCTGGCAGGCCAAACGGTTACAGACAGGCTTGGCGACCTGGGCGACATTGCGTCATGCCACAATTCTCGTCAATGAAAGGACAGCCGCTGAATGTGGGGAAGGTGGTTTTGAGGAGATCTTGTTGCGTGCTCCACGTGGTTACGTCGAACCGGATCCCTTTACCTTTGCAGAAATTGCCAACCTGTTCGATACGGCCATCAGTTACGTTTCAAAAACAATTGCGAATAAGGCTGATATGGACGAATCTGATAATCCCGGAAAGAAATCCCTTTACGATGGGATTGTTACAAGGTTAAAAGAAGCTGCAAGTGAGGCCCGGAAATTTCAGGCTATGGCCGAAAAAGAGAGAAAGGGAAAAGTGCTGAGCAATGAAGAGAATGAAGAGATTCTTTATGTTGCCAGAACAGCAGAACACCTGTTCCTGATATTTAACAGTCTGTCAAATAAAGACTATGCCCTTTCAAATCCCGATCCGATTGCTAAAATCGCAGATGTTGCCGGGAACAGTGAATTGAGCTACTTAATGGCAGCGGTAGGAGATCCAATGGAATGGGATGCAATTGTCCCTTTTTACGGAAGGTCCCAGATTGTGAAAGGATCAGTTTATTCCTATTATGAATTCAAATCAAATAAACTTATAACTGATAAGGAATGGGTAGGCAGCACAACGAATCAAGAATTATTGCCATGGATCAAACCGTTTATTACACGTCAGTATGCAGAAGGAATGCCAGTAACCTCTTATTGAGTTTGCTGGTTTGTTGCCTGCTGATTGGTTGCATGCAAGATGATCCAGGGGTCAGGATCCTGTTCGTTGGCGATATTTTACTTTCGAGAAATGTCAAGACAGAAATTGAGGTACGCCACACTTTTCCGTGGGATTCCTTGAAATCTCAATTCGATTCTTATAATCTTGTTGTTGGAAATCTGGAAGGTGCAGTAGGAGATCCTTCTGTCCAGGTACAATCAGGCGATCCATCTCCGGTTTTTGGAATCGACAGCCTGCATATTCCATTGCTTAGTCAGGCTGGTTTTAATGTGATTACACTCGAGAATAACCACAGTAAAGACTTTGGGGAAGTTGGAAAATCTCAAACCATTGAAACACTACGGCATAACCAGATTGCACCGGTCTATCTTGATAACTCACCACAATTCTTTACGGTTAAGGGCGTAGTAATTGGAGTAGTTACGCTTAACATCGTATTGTCGAAGGACAGTTCTAAAAATCAGGTTCCATCCATAGAAATCAAACAGAAATTACGTTTAGCCCGAAACCTTGCCAAAATCGTGATCGTTTCGATCCATTGGGGAAGTGAATTGCTCGAATGGCCGAATAAAGAACAACGCGATATAGCCAAATGGCTGGTCAAAAACGGGGCAGATTTGATCATCGGAGGTCATCCCCATGTAGTTCAAAAACCAGAATTGGTTGATGGCAAACCTGTTTTTTTCTCTTTGGGCAACCACCTGTTCGACCAGAAATACCCACAAACCAAAGAGGGTTTAATGGTTGAAATTCAAATTAAGAAAGGTGCCTTTACCTGCACCGGAATTAAGACACATACCGGAACACATTCTTTTTACCCAGTCGTATCGGGGAACGTTAAATTTGATTTTAATTCCATCAATCTAAATAACAATGCATTAACAAATAATGGAATAACCATCCGACCCATATCGGTTTCAAACAATCAGGATCAAAAAATTGTATTGGAGGGAGTTAAAGAGGGGAAAAGGATATGGAACACTCCACCGATGTCGATCATTACGTTAACTTCCGGTAAGCTGGACGGTAAAAACGAGTATTTGTTTGCATTGGAAAAACACTATTCGAGCCTCGATGGTGAAATAGCTTTGCGACCTTATGTTTACACTGTGAACAACAGTGGAATTTCTGCCCGTTGGCGGGGTTCAGGTCTGGCCTGGCCTTTGCTCGATGCCCAGCTTTCTCTTGAAGACAATAAAATATTATGTGTGCTGCACCGGGGCGATTCGTTTATCAATCCGGGTAAGTCATTAAATGCAAAACGGTTAGCGACATATCAGTGGAATGGTTTTGGTTTTTCGGGGATCAATGATTCGTTGAAATGTGAAAGTTGCTTAAAAATGTTTGATGAATAAGTGAATATAATAATTAACCATTATCTTTGTGAAAGAATTTCATTAAGATATAAGTACTTATGTTTGAGGCATTTACGGTATTATGGTTAAAACATTGTATCGTCATATTTTTCATGACTTTTCTTCATGAGGATGCAGCAATTTTAGCTGCAGCGTTTTCTCGTGTCGAACATGGGCTTCCACTTGTCTATGCTTACTCCAGTGTTTATTTGGGAATTGTTGCAGGTGATGTGATCATTTATGGACTTGGTCATTTTGCACAAAAGAACAAATGGCTAAGGTCAAAAGTCATTGGTCCAAAAGTAGAAAAAACAAGGCTTTGGCTCGAAAAACATCTGATCAAGGTGCTTGTTCTTTGCAGGATTACCCCTGGACTTTTATTTCCCACCTTTGTTGCTTGTGGTTGGTTCAGAATCCCATTTGGACGTTTTGCACTAGTATCAATTATTTCAGGAGCTGTTTATTCTTCGGTGGTTTTGACTATTATTATCCTTTTCGGCGATCTGGTATTGAAACATTTCGATTATTGGGCATGGGGATTAATGGTTGCAGTTTTGGTGGCCCTTGCCTTACGCAATACTTTCAAATCCCGCAACTGGGGCGAGGATGCTGAAAAAGCTTTAGGCGATGTGGCCCCTTCGTTTATTAAGGTCTTGAAAGGCTATATGCCGGCTTTAAAACACAAACACAATGGGATGCCTTCGATCGAAGGGGTTAAACGGCTGGTCTCTTTTGCAGAGACATTGCCCAATGGACTGTTTTATATCCCTGTAGGCCTTAGATGGTTGTGGTTATCAGTTCGTTATCGGAGCCTTACCCTTCCTACTGTTTCAAATCCCAATATCGAAACGGGAGGTTTCTGGGGAGAATCCAAAAGTGACATTATGACCCAGGTGGGAGAAAAGCATCAGTCATGGTTAGCAGAATTTGTGACGCTTCACAGAAATGGGGAAGGACCACAAGCTGATTTGGGAACAGCCATAACCTTGATGGAAAATAAAAGTCTAGGTTTTCCCATTGTTGTTAAACCGGATATTGGCTGGCAAGGCTATGGTGTAAGGTTGGTTGAGGACAGTACTCATTTGCATCAATATATTTCGGCTTTTCCGACAGGAGAAAAAATCGTGCTTCAGAGACCGATCCCTTTCGATGGAGAGGCGGGGATCTTCTATGTCAGAATGCCTGGCGAACCTCATGGCCGGATCTTATCTGTCACTTTACGCTACTTCCCTTTTGTGATTGGGGATGGCTACTCGACGTTAAGTGAATTGATTATTAAGAGTCCGCGAACTAAACTAAGGTCTGATTTCTTTTTGGGCAAGAAATCGGAACACACTGGTTTTGAAACCCAGTATCTTGAGATTATTCCGTCTGAAGGGGAATTGGTAAGGTTATCGTTTATTGGAAGTATCCGTATTGGAGGTCTTTACCGCGACGCAAGTCATCTAATTACTCCCGAATTGGTCAAACGGTTCGATGATATTGCATTGAGCATGCCGGAGTTCTATTTCGGCAGGTTCGATATCCGGTTCGAATCGACTGAATTATTGATGACCGGTGAAGGATTCTCAATTATTGAAATCAACGGTGCAGGATCAGAGGCAATCAGTGGCTGGGACCCGGAAGTGCCGATCTTCAAACTCTACCGGGAATTGTTTAAAGCTCAGAGTTTATTGTTTAAAGTTTCGGCTTTAAACCGCGCACGTGGATATCGACCTATGGGTGTTTGGGATTTTCTGAAAGCTGCAAAGAAGCAAAATAAGCTGATAGACAGTTATCCACCGGCTGGATAGTTTAGGTCCACCGGAGGGATTTTTGGGTACAACGTCATTACTCCTTTTGAAAATACCGTTTCTTGCAACTGGCGGCTGGCCGTTGGCATCTCCGTAATTAAGATAAGTTCGCCAATCTAATTGAGAAAACATGAGGATGTCATAAAGGTCAGAAATATTTACCGCTAAGCAACACAAAGTTAAATTCACCTAGATATGCAAAGTGCTAAATCACTGCATTTTATATTTGCGTACCTTTGTGAAACCTTAGCTATCGTTGCTGTAAAATAAACTTTTTGGCATACACTCATGCTCCCTATATCTGACTATTTCTCTGTAGTGATATGTTTACTACTTTTTTTCTCTTTTGTCATCCTTGCAACTGAGGCAATTTCAATAAAGGAGGTGCCGCCACCCACACCAAAATTCCCACCAACATAAACTACTGTATCCTTTTCGGTAATTTTGCCACGAGCTTCAAGGTCAAGCAACGATGATTCAACTAATTTGTGCTTGTTTTTCTTCGAAATGATCTGGCTCGCCTCCACACCATACGACAAAGCCAATTCGCGCTTTACATTTCCATTATGGCATTTGGCATAAACAGTTATAGGACTTCTGAAGGCTGAAATATAACGGGCAATCTTTCCGGTCAGGGTATCTGTAACAATAGCTGCAACTTTGAGTTCATTGGCGGCAAGAACAGCGGCCTCAGCCAAAAATGCGGAAACTTCATTGTCGAGACGCGGCACCGGAAGGTCATTGCGGCGGTCTTTGCTCGATTCAATCTCCAAGGCAACGCGTGTCATCAGTTTGACAGCTTCAACGGGATATTGCCCATAAGCAGTCTCCCCTGACAGCATTATAGCATCGGTGCGGTCATAGATCGCAGTAGCAACATCGCTTACCTCTGCACGGGTAGGACGGGGATTACTGATCATTGTATGCAACATCTGGGTTGCAATAATGACCGGTTTTTTTCGTTCCACACATTTTCGGATCAACTTCCTTTGAATGGCAGGTATCTTTTCAGCAGCAATTTCAATTCCAAGGTCTCCCCTTGCTACCATTATCCCATAGGAATGATCCAAAATCTCGTCGATATTGTTCACCCCATCGGTGTTTTCAATTTTGCTGATAATCTTGATCCGGCTTTGCTTTGCATCCAGAATTTTCTGAACCGCCAATACGTCCTCCTTATTGCGTACAAACGAATGTGCAATAAAGTCAATGTCGTTGTCGGCAGCCCATTCAATGAACATTTTGTCTTTTGAAGTAATTGGAGGAAGAGCAAGTGAGATTCCAGGCGTATTGATGCTTTTTTTATTTTTAATCTCGCCATCATTGCAGACAAGTACTTCCAATGCATCACCGATCCTACCTGTAATTTTCAATTCCAACTCGCCATCGTCGATCAGCATTTTTGTTCCAACAGGAATATCATTGGCAAAATTGACATAATCGACTATCAATAAGCGGTTTGTTGATTGCTCGTCACCCCCTTTGACCAACAGATGGTCTCCGGTTTTCACCTTGATCGGGTCAACAATGTTCTTAGTCCTGATCTCCGGCCCTTTTGTGTCAATAAGTATCGCAAGGCAATCACAAACGCTCCTCACATTATTCACAATTTTGATCGCCGTTTCCGGAGTCTGATGGGCCGTATTAATCCGCACTACATTTATCCCCGCCTCATAAAGGGCTTGTAAAAATTCTGGTTCGCAATGTTTATCCGAAATCGTTGCAACAATTTTCGTATGCTTCTGTTTATTTAAAGTCATTTTTAAATTCTTTAGTTGGTGAATATGATAAAATTTGCGACGATATTGTAATAACTAACCCGGTTATCAGTATATTTTTTAAATAACGTTGATGAAATATCTACTGATTAACATAAGTACTGATTAATCAGGATTTTTAAAACTTTCAATCCCCAAACGGTAGGAGTCAAGTCCAAACCCCATAATACTGCCTTTACATACTGGTCCGATAATCGATTCATGCCTAAAACTCTCCCTTGTGAGGATGTTAGAGATGTGAACCTCAACGACCGGAGTCGTAATTGCAGCGATCGTATCCCGAATTGCAATAGAGGTGTGGGTATAAGCTCCTGCATTAAAAACGATTCCGTGTGCAGAAAATCCTACCTCTTGAAGATAATTTATGAGATCGCCTTCAACATTTGATTGAAAATACCCGAACTCAATATCCGGAAATCTGGCAACAAGTTTTTCATAATAATTTGAAAATGAACTACTTCCGTAGATGCTTTTTTCCCTGATCCCTAATAAATTCAAATTTGGACCATTTACAATAATAATTTTCATTAACGTAAAATAATATGTATATTTATGCAGTGCAATCTACGAAAAAAAAATATAAACTTTTTATATTTTCGTTTGTTCTTTGCAATATAAAATTAAGGTTAACTAAACATGTTTCATCATTTAAAATTAAAATAAGTAATATGAATTGGTTAGAAAGTAAAAAAGGGTATGAAACATTTTTGAGGCTTGAGAAATCACTTTCTCCTAACTCAGTAAGTGCGTATGTTAATGACATCAACAAGTTGATTTCATTTGTTGAAGTTAATTATCCAAACCTCGCACCGGAAACGGTAAAATTAGCTCAGTTAAGAAAATTTGTAGAATGGATGAACCAAAAAGGAATCAGTCCACGCACCCAGGCAAGGACAATTTCCGGGATTAAATCATACTATAAGTTTCTTTTAATTGAAGAAGCGGTGGAGAATGATCCAACTACCCTACTTGAATCTCCAAGAATAGGGCGTAAACTTCCGGAAATTCTGACCGAGGACGAAATTAACGGACTTATAGAAGCGATTGACGACTCTAAAGCTGAGGGACTGAGAAATAAAGCTATCCTTGAGACACTTTATAGCTGTGGATTAAGGGTTTCAGAATTGGTTGACCTCAGACTTTCAAACCTTCATTTCGAGCAGGAGTTCCTAAAAATTGCAGGAAAAGGTGAACGTGAACGATTGGTACCCATTAGCAAAAGGGCCATTGACGATATTAAAAAATATCTGAACAACTCGCGCAAGAAGCTGTCAATCGAGAAAGGATATGAGAATATTGTATTCCTCAACCGTAGGGGTAAAAAATTAAGCAGGGTAATGATTTTCACCATCATCAAAAATCTGGCAGATAAAATCAAGCTGGAAAAAAACATCAGTCCTCACACGTTCAGACATTCGTTTGCCTCTGCACTTGTTCAGGGAGGAGCCGATTTGAGAACTGTTCAGGAAATGCTGGGACATGAATCGATCCTGACAACGGAGATTTACACTCATCTGGATAAAGGCTACCTGAAAGATACAATCAATAAATTCCATCCAAGATCGTAATTTGTGATAATTGGCTTATAATATGAACTTTATAACAAGAAGGACGGTGTAACATTAGTGTTAGCCGTCCTTTTGTATTTTGGTTAGGCGCGAAAGACACTTCTTTTTCCTTTCACTATTCTCTGGTTTTCGTTCTCCCGTTCTCTCCCTCTCCCATTCACACTCTCTCAAAGTCCTACACTGTTTGTTAAGTAATACTTAAATAATTAACCCGATCATAATCCGATAACAAAAGATATTAACTTTGGCCCGATAAAACCAGATTAATAGTTTTTATTTTAAGATTTCAACAATGAATAGATTGGGAGAAAGGATCAAACGCAAAAGAGAGATGTTGAATTTACCACTTAGTGATCTTTCGAAAAAAGTCGGAATAAGCGCAAGTGCCCTTTCACAAATCGAAAACTCTAAAGCATTCCCAGCTATCGTTACACTAAAAAGTATTGCAAATAGTTTGTACACCACTGTAGGTGAATTAATTGGTGAAAACGAATCGCTTACGAAAAACCCACTTATAAAAGCAGGGGACATCAAGTTTGTCAAGGTCAATTCAAGCGGAACAAGCCTTTTCCTATTGTCGCATCACGAAAACAGTAAGCAAATGGAACCATTTATCCTGAAATTTGTCGAAAACTCCGATTCCTCAGAGATTATGCAGAGCCATCCCGGTCAGGAATTCATTTTTATCCTTGAAGGAAAGTTAATGATTACACTTGATAACACCCAATACATCCTTGAAAAGGGAGACAACTTCTATTTTAACTCAAATGTGACCCATGTTTTGAAAAATATCCATAACTCCTCAGCCAGGGTTTTGTGGGTCGTGACCCCACCAAACATTTAAATTGGTTTTTTTCTATGTCAAATCATTGTTAAATTTTAAATATTCCGAACTAACAACTTTCAATTTATCAGGATTTATGAATATTTTTGCATTAAGTATTAATTAAATAAATTAAACAGCACTTAAAGTGGATCCACAAGCAATCAGTCTGAATGAAACCATTCAAAAGTTGAATTCAAATGTTCTTGAAGTATTGTCTGAAAGAGGTAAAAGCATATTTTTCCCAAAACTGGGTATTCTATCCCAGTCGGCTCAGGCCAAGGGCAAGAAAATAAATGCTACGATAGGTGAAGCCATTGAAGATGATGGTTTTTCTATGCATTTATCCGAGTTCGATAAATTGATAAATCTGCCTCTCGGCTCTGTCTATCCCTATGCTCCCAGTTTTGGTAAAAAAGAATTACGCGATTCCTGGAAAGAGTTTATTTACCAAAAAAACCCTTCCATTGGAACAACCACTTTCAGTTCCCCCATTGTTACCAGCGGATTGACCCATGGTATTAGTATGGCAGGTTATTTGTTTGTTGATGAAGGTGATACAGTTGTGATACCCGACCTTTTCTGGGAAAATTACTCGCTGATCTTTGAAAATGCTTATAAAGGGCAGATCGTAACTTTCCCTCTTTTCAAAAACGGAGGATTTAATGTTGAAGGTTTTTCTGAAACCCTTGATGGGATAAGCGGAAAGATCGTCATGCTACTTAATTTCCCCAACAATCCAACAGGATACACCCCACTTGTAAGCGAAATTGAATTGATTGTCAGTGCTATCCAACAGCAATCAGACCTTGGCAAAAAGGTGGTTGTACTGATCGATGATGCTTATTTTGGCCTTGTTTATGAAAATAACGTTTATAACGAATCGATATTTACGCAGCTTTGCAACCTGAGCGAAAATGTTTTGGCTGTAAAGCTCGATGGCGCGACCAAAGAGGATTATGTTTGGGGTTTCCGCGTTGGTTTTATGTCTTATGGTGTGAAGAATGGGACTCCTGAGTTGTATGAAGCACTTGAAAATAAAACCGCCGGAGCAGTAAGGGGGAATATTTCAAACGTCAGCCATCTTTCGCAATCCCTGCTTCACAAAGCGTATTCTTCAGCTCAGTACGAATCGGACAAGAAAGAGAAATTCGAAACCTTAAATTTAAGGTATCAATCAATTATTGAAGTACTTAAAGATCAGAAGTATCTTGAATATTTTGAAGCTCTTCCTTTCAATTCAGGTTATTTTATGTGCATTGATTTGAAAGAATCATTGAATGCCGAAGCAATCAGGAAAATCCTTCTTGATAAATACAGTACAGGTGTCATCGTTTTTGGAAATCTGATCAGGATTGCATTTTCGGCGGTTCCAAAATCAAAGATCCCCGAACTGATTGAAAACATTTATTCGGCTTGTAAAGATTATAGTGATCAAAAATAGATTTATCACAGATTAGAGTAGCATTTTTAAAAGTATCCATTAACAAAATTTTCAATTTTAATGACTAGTAATCAGAAGTTAATCAATTGGGTAAACGAATGGGCTGAAGTTTGTCAGCCTGAAAAAGTTTACTGGTGCGATGGTTCGGAAGAAGAAAATAGTCGCCTGTTGGGCGAAATGGTAACCTCCGGTATGGCCGTAAAACTTGACGAAAAAAAACGTCCGGGGAGTTATTATTTTCAGTCAGATCCAAGTGATGTGGCACGTGTAGAAAACAGGACTTATATCTGTTCAGCAAAAAAAGAGGACGCAGGTCCAACCAATAACTGGGCTGATCCGGTTGAGATGAAAGCCACATTGAATGGTTTCTTCAAAGGTTGTATGAAAGGCCGTACGATGTATGTGATCCCATTCAGCATGGGTCCATTGGGTTCAGATATTGCACATATTGGTATTGAATTGACCGACAGCCCCTATGTTGTGGTCAACATGAAGATCATGACCCGCATGGGAAAAGCAGTTCTTGATGTTCTTGGAAACGGTGAATTTGTACCTTGCATCCATTCTGTTGGTGCTCCGCTTGAGGCAGGTCAGGAAGACGTTAAATGGCCATGTGCCCCAATCGAAGACAAATATATTTGTCATTTCCCGGACACCAACGAGATTTTATCGTATGGTAGCGGTTATGGTGGCAATGCATTGCTTGGCAAGAAATGTTTTGCTCTTCGTATTGCCTCCAATATGGCAAAAAGGCAGGGTTGGCTTGCTGAACACATGTTGATCATGGGTATTACAAATCCTGAAGGAGTTAAAAAATACGTTGCTGCTGCGTTCCCAAGTGCTTGTGGTAAAACAAACCTCGCCATGCTTGTTCCTACTATTCCGGGATGGAAAGTGGAGACAGTTGGTGACGATATCGCCTGGATGAAATTTGGTAAGGATGGTCAGCTTTATGCAATCAATCCAGAAGCCGGTTTCTTTGGTGTTGCCCCATTTACTTCTATGGATACCAACCCAAATGCGATGCTTTCTGCAAGGGCCAACACAATTTTCACCAACACAGGTCTTACTCCTGATGGCGACATCTGGTGGGAAGGTATTGGCTACGATGCTCCTGAAGGAACAATCACCTGGACAGACGAAGTTTACGATAAGTCCAATGGGAAACCGGCTGCACATCCAAACGCCCGTTTTTCAGCTCCGGCTTACCAATGTCCTGTAATCGACAAAGACTGGGAAAACCCAACAGGAGTTCCGATCTCAGCCATTTTGTTTGGCGGTCGCCGTCCCGGAACTGTTCCATTAGTCTATCAGTCGTTCGATTGGAACCATGGCGTTTTCATGGGATCTATCGTAGGTTCTGAAGTTACCGCTGCAGCTATCGGTTTGAAAGCTGGTGTACGTCGAGATCCTTTTGCAATGTTGCCATTCTGTGGTTACAACATGGGCGATTATTTCGGACATTGGGTAACCATTGGCGAAAACGCACCTGACAAAGCAAAACTTCCTAAAATATTCAATGTCAACTGGTTCCGTAAGAGTACCCAGGGTAAGTTTCTATGGCCGGGTTATGGCGACAACATACGTGTTTTACAGTGGATCTTTGAAAGGGCCATTGGAACGGCTGCTGCAGACGAAACTCCAATTGGATATGTTCCTCAATTAGGTTCCATCAATACTGTAGGAATTGAAAGTGTCGATGCAAATATGCCTGAATTACTTGCAGTTAGTAAAGAACAGTGGAAGGATGAATTGGATCTCGTACGTGAGCAGTATGCTGCTTTCGGATCAACCCTTCCAAAAGAACTTGCCAACCAGGTTTTGGCAATCGAAGAACGCTTTGAAGCATAATTACCTAATAGTTTTATAATCAGAAAGGTCACCCAAGAAATGTGGTGACCTTTTTTTATGTTTAGAAAAATATTTATTTGCTGCCGCCATCCGAATCCAAGCTTTGATAACCAACAAAATAAATGATCCCTGAACTTACACCCATTACAAATCCGGGGATACAATTCCTAATTGTGACATCGGAATGATCAAGGTTGATTAATAGATAGATAAGCGTAACCAATAGGGTTAACATCCCGATAATGAGATAGATATTTATGATTAAAAAGAAAACCCGGTTCTTTTTGCTTTTAAGAAAAGGGAGGAACAATTTTGGTTTTTTCATTCATCATAAAGTTTTGAGGTGCCTAGTGCCGTTGCTTTAGTTTTCAGTTTCGTCAAAATATTTTTGGATAATCTGTAATAAATCTTTGCCGTTGATCGGTTTTGGAATATGGTCATTGCAACCGGCTTTCAGTGCGTCTTCAATGTCTTTTGCCGAAGCCTTTGCTGTCTGGGCAATAATGATAACCTCCTCATTGAACTGCCGGATCTGGCGGGTTACTTCGTACCCATCAATCTGAGGCATTGAGATGTCCATCAGAATCAAGTCAATGTCCGGATTATTGCGACAAATTTCGATTGCCTCCCTACCTGAATTAGCACTGATGATCTCCCTGCTTATTTTTAAGACGATCCGATTGGCCAATTTTCCGGAAATAAAATCATCATCGGTAATTAGTATTTTAAGATTGTTACCAGGCCTCTTTTTTACGGTTTCCGGGGCGATAACTTCCCTATCCGGTTCATTATTCCGAATTTCCAAATCTGATATTTTTTGCTTTTGATTACACATTATTTCATTATTAGGTTGAACCTAAAATGATTAATTCATAACAACTATGATGAACATTTTCTTTAAAAAGACAAAAAGATAATCCTTCTCTTTCTAGAAAAAGACAATGTAAATGTAAACCTATTTTTTAATATTTCTGAATATAAAAATCAATCAAAATTATTTCAATAAATTATCCCCAACTGATGCAGAAATCAGGTTCAGCAAAAACTGGACTGCAATCGGGTCGTATGTCGGAAGTTCAGGGTGGTTTCGTTGGGGTTTGACTGTTTCGTCCAGCCGCCCATCAGTAAGTATTTGACAAAAATAGATTTTCCCCTTGTCGTTGTCCGGGATCATTTCGACGACCGGAAAACGGTATGGATTGGTACCTGTGGTTGCAAGGGCGTTAATTTTAATGTTTTTACCTTCAAAACGCATATCGGTTGCAGGGACAGCTACTCCATCATATCCGTTCAGTCTGTTTATTCCATTTTTTGAAAAATTATGGGTAAGCTCCTTGTTGACTGGTTTGATCTCAAATTTTTGTTCCGGAGAGGATGCTTTTGTAAGACTGACAGTTACATTAAACGGTAATCCATGTTTCGGAAAGTTTCCCATGCTATCTGCGCTGTTGTATCCGAAATCGATAAAGATCACTGACATTTCACGTTTCAGCGCACGATCAATGAGTTGTGCCATTTCATGGTCACCTGTAGCATAGGAGGTCCAGCTTTTTTTGCCAAGAAGAAGCACTTGTCCCCATGAAATGGTTGGGGCTTTAATTCCCCAGGTTTTTAGAAAAATATTCAGGCCAACCTCCGAATCGGGGGTATGAACCATGATTTTGGATAACCTGTTTGATTTCGCTGGTTGAAGGACCTGGAAATTAAAAGAAGGGCTTGTTTCTCCTCCCCCACCGGCAATTTGCCCC
>JBAXWR010000169.1:0-15810 GCA_037128295.1 Mariniphaga sp. | reverse complement strand
ATGCCATTGCCAGGGATACGGTCTGGCACTTCTGCAACCGGGGTTACAAAGGGAAAGGGATGTACATCGCACTCGATAAATTGACCGCCGTAAAAATGTATGACCTGATTACTCTCCATTGGAATCAATACATCCAACAATTGGAGAAAGAGATTTTCAAGGTAAAATATGGTGATCAGGAGTTGCTTGAAAAAAGCCGTGAATTGAAGTGGATCAAAGAGACTGAGATTTGTGTCGTGGTCAGTCCGGAACAGAACGAGATCCAAAAGTTTAGGAATTGGGAATTGGAAATTGAACCGCACAGGGAGAAAATGAACGAACAAGACCTTGAGAAACGGTTTAAGGATGAAAATGACCCGTTCCGCCTGGTAATTGTATGTGCCATGTGGATTACAGGTTTTGATGTTCCGTCACTTTCGACCATGTACATCGACAAACCATTGAAGTCGCATACTTTGATGCAGGCCATTGCACGGGCAAACCGGATCAACGAGGGTAAAAACAATGGTTTGATTGTCGATTATATTGAAACCTATACTGCCTTGTTGGATGCCCTGGCAATTTATGGAACAGGTGGCGAAAATGGAGGAACCGGTGGAGGGGAGAAACCTGAACCGCCAGTACAACCAAAGGGGGAATTGATAAAGCTTCTGGAGGAGGCTCTTGTAAGTACAGAAAATTTTTTGATGGATGAGGTCAATTATAATCTTTCTGAATTAGTGAATGCCAGTGGATTGGAGAAATTGGCAGCAATGGAAAAAGGGGTAAATGCGGTATATACCAATGATGAAACGAAACGCAAGTTTCAGATCCTGGCACGCGAGGTTTTCAGGAAATTCAAGGCTTTGCAACCCGATAAGGTGTTGAACGAATATGCTCCCCGGAAGAATGCAATAGATGTCATTTATACCGCCATTGATGAAAATATTGAAAGTGCGGATGTGTCGGAAATCATGAAAAAGATCCAAGATGTTGTTGATGAATCGGTTGAAAATTTGGTTGCCGAACCTGCACTTGTAAAAGAAAGGATCATAGACTTGAGCGGTTTGAATTTTGAATTGCTTGAAAAATATTTCCTGAAGACAGCAAATAAGAATACCGTTGTCCAATCGTTAAAGGATAAGATCGAAAAACAACTGAAACAAATGGTGGAGAAGAATCCGTTGAGGGTCGATTATTACCGGAGATATCAGGAGATCATCGATGAATACAACCGTGGCAAAGATGCGGTGACAATAGAGCAAACGTTTAAGCGGTTGATCGAGTTTGTCAACTCATTGTCGGCAGAGGAGGCTGATTCAAAGCGGGAAGGGCTGAGCGAAGAGCAAAAGGCAATATTCGATTTATTGCGACAGGGAGTGCAACTGACAGAAAACGATAAAAAACAGGTTAAAAAAGTGGCCGTTGATCTTCTTGATGATTTGAAGAAAGAAAAACTTAAAGTTGATCAATGGGCCGATAAATCCATTACTGCCGCTGCTGTTTTTAATACAGTCTATAAAACCCTGTTTGACGATCTGCCTTATCCGACCTATCAAAACGATGTTGTGGATGTAAAAACCAATCTGGTTTATGAACACCTTAAACATCAGTATTTTGGAGGTGGTTTGAGCATTTATGGGAGGTATTAGTCAAAGTACATTTTTATAGCTCCAAATTCTCAGCAGCATAGGTCAGTTCCTTGTACCATTCCTTGCCATATTTCCGTATAAGGGGTTCCTGAAGGTATTTCCAGAGTGGTATGCCATTTGTCACTCCACAGGTTATTCCAGGTTTACAAATGTTTAATTGTTGATAATTCACTGCGTCAAAGCGTTTGTATTCAGTGATCCTGATCGGAAACAAATGGCACGACACCGGTTTCCGGAAGGCAATCTTCTTCTCAAAATAGGCACGCTCTATCGCGCATTTGGTAACCCCGTTGTCAACAAAAGTAAAGACACATTCATTGTTCCCAACGATAGGAGTCACAAGGTCACCATCACTGTCAAGAACAGAAAATCCTTGTCTTTTGATTTCCTCTTTGTTAAAATCAGAAAGATACTCTTCAAAATCAGGGTATAACCTTTGAATAGTTTTTGCCTCTTCGAGTGTAATTGGGGCGCCGCTGTCACCATCGACACAGCAGGCACCTTTGCATTTATCGAGGTCGCAACAAAATTCCTTTTGAAGGATATCCAGACTGATAACAGCTTTTCCTATTTGCAGCATAATAATGTGAAAAAGACCGTCCAAAACTCTGTGAACTTTTAGATGTTCTGGACGGCCTTACGGTATAATATTAATTCGTCTTTATACTATTTTTCTATCAATATTTTGCCTGTCATGTCGGATGGTACATCCAAACCCATGATTGTAAGTAGGGTAGCGGCAACATCTGCGAGGATTCCATTCTGAAGCTTTGCCTCTGTGTGGTCCGTAACCCAGATACATGGGACAGGATTCAAAGAATGGGCAGTATTTTCACTACCATCTTCGTTGAGGGCATTATCGGCATTGCCATGGTCGGCAATGATCACAATATCGTAATTGTTTGCGCGTGCAGCTGTAACTACTTCATTCACACATTGGTCGATAGCTTTAACAGCAGTTTGGATCGCAGTATAAACACCGGTGTGCCCAACCATATCGCCATTGGCAAAGTTGAGACAGATAAAATCGGCACTTTTTGCATTGATTTCGGCAACAATTGCATCCTTTACCCCTGGTGCCGACATTTCGGGCTGAAGGTCGTAAGTTGCTACTTTTGGTGATGGGATCAATATCCGCTTTTCACCAGGAAATTCGTTTTCGCGGCCACCGGAGAAAAAGAAGGTTACATGAGCATATTTTTCTGTTTCGGCAATTCGGATTTGTTTTAACCCTGCCTTGGAAACAATCTCACCCATCGTATTCCCAACATTGTCCTTGTTGAAAATAATGTTGATCCCTTTGAAGGATGCCTTGTAATTGGTCATGGTGTACCATTCCAATGGCATTGTTTTCATCTCCTGTTCGGGATGGTTTTCCTGGGTGAAGACAATTGTCAATTCACGCAAGCGGTCGGTACGGTAGTTGAAGCAGATCACTACATCGCCTTTCTGAATGGTTGTCAATGGCTGGTCCTGATCATCCGTAAAAACGATCGGGTTGATAAATTCATCAGTAACCCCTTCGTCGTAAGATTCCTGAATAGCGGCCAAAACATCCTTGCGTTTTTTCCCTTCAGCTTTGGTTAGCAGGTCGTATGCCAGTTTTACACGGTTCCAGTTGGTATCGCGATCCATCCCATAATACCTGCCTATAAGGGTGGCAAACTTTGCATTGGTATTTTCAAGCCCTTTGAGATCTTCTTCGACAAATCCATAGGCAGAACGTGGGTCGGTATCGCGGCCATCGGTCAATCCATGGACGAATATTTTTTCCAAACCCAGCTCAGTCGCAATTTGTGCAAGCGCAATCATATGCAAACTTAAGGCATGAACACCACCAGGGCCGATCAATCCGATAAGGTGAACCTGTTTGTTATTGGTTTTTGCATAGTTGTAAGCTTTCAGAATTTGAGGATTGCTCCACAATGTTTTCTCCCTGATGGCTTTGTTTATTTTTACAAGATCCTGATATAGAACGCGTCCTGCTCCGATATTGAGATGCCCTACTTCTGAATTGCCCATCTGTCCATCTGGCAGTCCTACATTTTCACCACTAGTAAGTAATTGACTATGAGGATATTTATCGTATAAAGAATCTATGAATGGGGTGGGAGTGGAGTAAATTACGTCGGAAGCAGTTTTGTCACCGATTCCCCAGCCGTCGAGGATCATCAGCATTGTTTTTTGAATATTTGCCATTTGATATAGAGTTGAATAAACGTTTTAAAATTTGTGGCGAAGATAGGTTATTTCAAGTCACCTGAAAAATGGTCAGATAACATGAAACTCATTTTTTAACGATTTGATTTTATTGGAAACAAAAAGGTGAAACCTTATTATAAGATTTCACCTTCTTCCTATTGATAATGGTCTGTTTTCCGACGGCTTATTTGCTTTGTGGCAGAACGTTACCTTTGATCTGTAGGACCACTGGATTTGCATCGGCATTTGTGGTTACAGTTACAGTCTTCGTGAAAACGCCCTGGGATGCAGCGTTATAGGTTGCAGAAACGATAGAATTCTTTCCAGGTAGAATGGGTTCCTGTGAGTATTTTAAGTTCGTGCAACCACATGAAGCCCTTGCAGAACTGATGATCAGGGGTTCTTTTCCAGTGTTGGTCAATGTAAACTGTGCCTCTTTGGGAATGTTAAAAGCGATATCGCCAAAATCGTTCACCATTTTATCCCATTTCGCAACCGGACCATTTGGATTGACAGCAGCAACCGGAGCTGCGGTTGTAGGTGTTGTCTGGGCATTGGCATAAAAAGCCATAAACATTGGAAGAGCTAAAAGAATTATTAATTTTTTCATCGTAAAGAATATTAAATATTTAACAGTGCAAATATGCGATATTTACAGGCTTAAGATGTCATTAAAATGTAAAACATGGCAAATGAAATGTAAAAGTTTGTAAATGAAATGTAAATAGCACTAGTCATGTTGATTTTTTCCTAATTTTAACAAGCACTTTTGATTTCTGAATTTCAGGGATAGTTTTATCATTATGCGTCATAAACAAATAAGGTTTGTCGTTTTGTTGGGAGCTTTTGCCATTATCGGGATTATCGCGATACAGGTTTATTTTATTCAAAATGCGTGGAATATCAAAGAGAAACAGTTTGTCCAGACTGTGATGATCGGACTTAAGAACGTGGCAGAGCAAATGAGTAAATATAACCAGACTGCATTGCCCCACGCAAACCCAATACGTCAGCTCTCCTCCAATTATTTTGTAGTCGATTTAAATGGGGTAATCGATGCCAACAGCCTTGAATTTTACCTGAAATCGGAATTTGACAAGTTGAACCTTCAAACTGATTTCGAGTATGCCATATACAATTGCCAGACCGACAAAATGGAATACGGTAACTATCTGACCCAACACGGGAATTCAAAACAAAATGTACTGTCAGTCAATTTGCCGAAGTATGACCAATATACCTACTATTTCGGGGTCAACTTCCCATTAATGAGGAATACAATTATTGGGGATATGACTATCTGGTTCGTTTTCATGATTCTTTTATTGGTTTCAATCATTTTTTTCGTTTACGCCATTTTTGTCATTTTGCAGCAAAAACGTTTGTCGGAGATGCAAAAGGATTTCATTAATAACATGACCCATGAGTTCAAAACCCCGATTTCGAGCATCAATATTTCTGCCGATGTGATTATGAACCCCAATATTATCAAGGATCCGTCACGGCTATTTACTTATGGATCGGTGATCAAGCAGGAAAACAACAGGTTGAACCAACAAGTGGACAAGGTGCTGCAAATTGCAAGGATCGAGAACCATAGTTTTCACCTAAAAAAAGAATATGTAAATGTCAATGATTTGATAATTAAGGTTGTGGATAATTGTATCGCAAATTCGAACCGCAAACTTGTCATCAATATCGATTTATCGGATACAGTCGGTTTTATTGAAGCTGATGTCCTCCACCTTACAAATATCTTTCATAACCTGCTTGATAATGCTTCCAAATATTCAGGTGATGCCCCCATCATTTCAATTTCGACTTTACGAAATAGCAAGAATGTGGTCATCAGGTTTAGTGACAATGGTCCGGGAATAAAGTATGAATTTCAAAAAAAAATTTTTCAAAAATTTTACAGGATTCCAACCGGAAATTTACATGATGTTAAAGGTTTCGGCTTGGGTTTATATTATGTGAAAACAATTTGCAAAGCTCACCAATGGAATATCCGATTGGAAAGTTCTGAGGGGAAAGGGGCTACATTTGTGATAGAAATTCCGGGATAGAGTATGGGGCCGAGGGCATGGGGCATGGAGCATGGGGCATGGGGCATGGAGCATGGGGCGTGGAGAATGGGTCATTGGGCACGGGGCATAGAGCAATGTCTTGGGTCATCTTTCAAAGCATCATCGCAAACGAAACACCTCCTCCCCCATTTGGATAGATTGCTGGAAGGATGACCATATTGCTTTTTTTCCCCCAACGGTATTTATGGGTGAAGTAAACAGCTTTTGTAGAAAAAATACCGATCCCGGCACCAATAAGAACATCAGAAATCCAATGTTTGTTATTGACCATGCGAAGGATGCCCGTGGCAGAAGCAGCAGCATAACCGCTTACGCTGATCCATGGGGATGTGTCGCGGTATTCCATATCAAGAATCGTAGCCGAAAGAAAAGCCTGGGCTGTGTGTCCTGAAGGCATTGAATGTGCTCCTCCGTTAGGGCGCTCACTTGGAATAATTGTTTTCATCCCGTGGACAATCAGGTTCGTCAACAATTCTGCTTTGGCTGTGATGATCGCCTGGTTCAAAATATTGCTCCGGCTTTTTACACCAAATGCCTTTAAAACAAAAACTGCGACACCAGGCGCAAATTGCAAATTGTTGTCAATGGTGGTTGTCCATCCATCGACAGCTTCAAGTACTTTATCGTGAATTGTGTATTTGCTTAATAAACTATGCTTTGCAGGCAATAATGTCAAAGTTCCCAAAGCGACCAGCGAAGCGGGGACAATCGCAGCTTTTAACCATCTGTTATTTTGTGATTCCTTCTGTAGAACATTGATTTTTAAAACTTTATTTTTTGCTGTATCCAATAATTTCAAAGATCGCCCTGTATGGTTTTTAAATTGAAACGTACCTTGAGAATAAGAATTCAATTTCATGGCCGAATTCTGATTTGAGTTCAAAGCGGTAAGGTCGGAAGAAATAGTAACCTGTGCCGAAAGTGCCTGACAAACGATCAGAAGAACCGCAAATAATGCTATTTTTGAAGCCATCTCATTTTGAAGATTAATGAATTACAAAGCAATTAAAAATTTTCCAGATTGAGACAGTAATGTTTGGGAACAAAACACAATAAATTTGGTATCATGGATGGCAGGAACAGAAGCAATATTCGCCCGGGACTGGAAGTGGCGATCGTTTTAAAAGAAGATCAACGGACTGGTGAACTGACGGAAGGAACAGTTAAAAACATATTGACCAACAGCCAGTTTCACCCACATGGCATTAAAGTCCGGTTAACAACCGGGGAAGTCGGAAGGGTGAAGGAGATCAGGGAAGAAAGCTAACTGGCAACTGGCAACTGGCAGCTGACTATTGGCATTTTGCAGCACGTAATCAAAACGGAGATAATTCCTCTCAACATTATATTCTTAATATTCTGTATATTAAAAATTTTAGAGTATGAAGTTTAGGATTTGGATTTTCATTTGGGCATAAAAAAACTATTTTAGCAATTACAAGCTAGTCGCCAGAAGCTAGTTGCCAGCCGCTAGATACCAGAAGCCAGCCGCTAGCTAAATTTGCTCCAAATGAAAATTTACCGTAGGTTTGCATAAAATTTTAAAATTATGGCAACAAGAGATCTTTCAGATTACAATTTGAATTCAGTTCCTGATGGAAAAGATATGAGTTTCGGCATTGTGGTGTCGGAGTGGAATTACGAAGTAACCGGTGCTATGTTACGTGGAGCTGTCAAGACCCTTAAAAAACATGGGGTTGCTGAAGAAGACATTATTGTGAAACATGTTCCAGGAAGTTTTGAGCTGACCCTTGGTGGACAGTTCTTTGCCCATTATACCGAAGTTGACGCAATTATCCTCTTGGGTTGTGTAATCCAGGGCGAGACCCGCCATTTCGATTTTATCTGTCAGGGAGTTACTAAAGGTGCTACCGACCTTAATATGAAATACAACCGTCCGGTAATATTTGGAGTACTGACAACCGAAAATCAGCAACAGGCACTTGACCGTGCTGGTGGAAAACTTGGTAACAAAGGCGATGAAGCTGCAGTGACCGCAATAAAGATGGTGGCAATGCAAGATCGGTTTGAGGCTGATTATACGGAAGAAGAGGAGGAAGAAGATTAGGGCAGAGGGCTTGGAGCAGGGAGCTTGGGGCATGGAGCTTGGGGTTGAATTGGAAACCGAAAAACGGAGAAGGGAATACGGAGAAAGGGAAACCGGAAACCGGAGAAGGGAGAACGGAGAATTGAGACCCAAAACCGGAAAAGCGAAAAAAAGAAAAAGAATATATTTTGATTTTCGAACTAAGGAAAGACCTGTTGGATAATTGTTTCCGGCGGGTCTTTCAATTTCAAATCATGGCGATCATCCACAACCTAAACTAATAATAGGGCATTAAGTTATATCATTTTAAGAATTCCTTTTGCCAAAATTTAATCGGTTATAAACTTATCACGTAAATATTCGTTAATAGTTAAAGAAAAGGTTATTTCGAAGACCGGATGTTTTATTCTTTGACTTTTAATTTTCAAGATTTAATAATGGATTTGGGAACAACAGAACTACTGACATCTTTGAATACCGATAAAGAGACGATTATAAGCGATTATTATTTGGTCTTTTTAAGCCGGCAATTAAGTATCCTTGGTCGTAAGGAAGTCCTTTCGGGGCGTGCACATTTTGGGATTTTCGGGGATGGCAAGGAGGTTGCCCAAATTGCGTACGCCAGGAACTTTAGGAATGGTGATTGGAGATCAGGTTATTATCGCGACCAGACTTTTATGATGGCAGCCGGATTGCTGAATCCGGAAGAATTTTTTGCACAAATTTATGGTGACACCGATATTGAAAACAACCCTGCCACTGGAGGCCGTAACTTCAATAACCATCATGCCACGAGAAATGTCGGAAACGAGAATGGACTGGATAACTTATTAAACCAGAAGAATTCCTCAGCCGATGTCTCTTCTACAGGTGGACAAATGCCGCGATTATTAGGATTGGCTCAGGCATCCAAGTTAGTCAAGGAAAACCCTGAATTACTAATACATACAAAAAACACAATTGAAGGGAATGAGGTAGCGTTTGGGACAATCGGTGAGTCAAGTACCAGCGAAGGGATGTTTTTCGAGACTATCAATGCTGCGTGTGTGATGCAAGTCCCTCTTGCGATTGCCATCTGGGACAATGGCTACGGCATCAGTGTGCCGGTTGAACTTCAAACAGCAAAGGGTAGTATTTCAAAAGCGCTTAAGGGTTTTGAAGCAAACGATAAGGAGCCAGGATGTAAAATTTACACTTGCCCCGGTTATGATTATCCGGCATTGCTTAAAACGTTTGATGAAGGGATCAAAACATGTCGTGAAAACCACATCCCTGTTGTTTTTCACATTAATGAACTGACCCAACCTTTGGGACATTCCTCTTCCGGATCGCACGAACGGTACAAAGACGAGGAGCGTTTATCATGGGAAAAAGCTCATGATCCCATCGTGAAATTGAGGGAATGGATCCTTAACGAAAAGATCTCCAATGAAGAAACAATTAAAGACATTGAAGATAAGGCGATTGAACGTGCAAAAAAAGCAAAGGAGCTAGCATGGAAGTCGTTTGTACAGAGCTTTGAAGATGAGAAAGAGGAGTTAAAACAGATCATTGGTGGAATGTTGTCAGCTAGTAATCCGACAACATCAAAGATTACCGAAGATCTGAAAATAGTACTTTCTACCGAATTCCCCACACGGAAAAAAATGCTTTCGTTTGCTAAACATGTTATGGTTACATTAACTGCAAGTGAGTTCAATCCAAAAGAGAGAAGGAACCTTGCTAATTGGATTTCAATAATCGAAAAGAAAGGGCAGGAAAACTACAACACACATCTTTTTTATGAATCCAATGATTCTGGTCTGAGCCATAAAATAAATCCTGTTTATTCCGAAGATGCAAAGCTGGTACCGGCTCACGAAGTATTAAATGCGAACTTTGATGCCCTTTTTGAAAAACACCCTTTGTTGTTGACGTTTGGTGAAGATACAGGACGGCTTGGGGATGTCAATCAGGGGATGAAAGGGTTGCAGGAAAAATTTGGCGTAAACCGCATTTTTGATACAGGCATCAGGGAAACCACAATTATTGGCCAGGGGATCGGACTGGCACTTAGGGGGTTCAGGCCAATTGCCGAAATTCAGTACCTCGATTACCTGATCTACGCACTACCTACAATCTCTGACGACCTCGCCACATTGTACTACCGTACAAGTGGACAACAGATTGCACCGTTGATTATCCGTACAAGAGGGCATCAGTTACAAGGGATGTGGCATTCCGGATCACCAATGAGCATGATGTTGGGTTCATTTGGCGGAATTAATATTTGTGTCCCACGAAACATGACCCAGGCAGCAGGATTTTACAATTTACTTCTGAAGGGAAAGAACCCTGCAATTGTGATCGAACCATTAAAAGGTTATTATATCAAAGAGATGCTTCCCGAAAACCATGGCGAATACACTGTTCCATTAGGCATTCCGGAAATTATGGAGGAGGGCACTGATCTGACCATTGTTACCTATGGATGGAACGTGACCATCGCCCAATCGGCGGCCAGAAAATTAAAAGCTCTGCACATATCGATTGAATTAATTGATATACAAACACTTGTACCTTTTGATATCTTGCATTTAATCAGCACGTCGGTACAAAAAACAAAAAAAATACTGTTTGTCGATGAGGATATTCCTGGTGGCGCAACCGCATTTATGCTTCAGAAAGTAATGGAGGAACAAAAAGCATATGTCCATCTCTCTGTACCCCCAAAAACATTATCAGCAAAAGCACATCGGGGGGCTTATGGTACAGATGGTGAATATTTTTCAAAACCCAATGCGGAAACGATTGTCGAAGCTGTGTATGCGATTATGCAGGAATTTGATCCCTTGAAGTTTACGGGACTATATGATTGAGGATGGCGGCTGGCATCTGGCATCTGGCAACTCGCGGCTAGCAACTCGCAACTGGGTACTGGCTTCAGGATTACTGCAAATCTATAAAATCCGAATATAAATTAAAAGAACGTGGTGAACCTTTCAAAATAGAAATCCAAATGGATATTTACACGACCATAATGCCGGAAATTGCAGGACAAGTTGCAACATTGTGGCTTGCCAGGCCTGAAGTCCATAATGCCATTAACGATATAATGATAAGCGAAATTTCGGATTTCTTTACTCTCATGGAAGAAAACAATGAAGTTCGTATGATTGTGGTCCGCGGCCAGGGAAAATCGTTCTGCTCAGGAGCAGACCTTCAATGGATGAAAACATCGTTTTCGCTTTCTCCAGACGAAAATGTCAAGGAATGTATAGAACTCACAGATCTTTTTGAACAGATTTTTAACAATAGTAAAGTCGTAATCGGAGTGGTTCATGGAAATACTTTTGGTGGGGGAAATGGTCTTGTTGCGGTTTGTGACCTGGCTTATTGCCTTGCGGAAACTAAGTTTTCATTAAGCGAAACCCGGATCGGGATGGCAGCCGCTTCAATTACCCCTTTTATGCTGAATCTAAAAAATTGATTAACAAATTAATAATCGAATCAATGACTGCCGAAATGAAAAAAATACCTGCATTGTTGGCAAAGATCAGGGTTTCACCGGAGGCACAGGAAGGATTTTCAGCTTTTTTGGAAAAACGAAAACCAAACTGGTAATGGACGAACTAAAAAAGTCTGTATTATTTTCAAAATATGACCCCAAATCGTGCTCACGATGTGGCAAAAGTTTTATCTGCACAGGACACACCAACTGCCCATGTTTGGAAATTGTTATTCCCGAAAAGCTATTGGATTTTATAGCTGACAATTATGATAACTGTTTGTGTCCCGAATGTATTGGACATTTAAAAATGGAACTCCCGACCAAGAAGAACTGTCTACCTTAATGCCAGCAGTCTGTTGCCAATTGCCAGTTGCCAGCCGCCAGTTGCCGGAAAGAAATAAATGGAAATAAATAGAAATATTTTTGTCATCCAACACCTTGCAACTCGCTAGTTTCCAATTTCCATTTTCCAGCCTCCAATTTCCAATTTCCATTTTCCTTTCCCTACAACTCTGCCAACGGAATCCTGTCAGTCTCGCTATACTTCCCACCTTCGTAAGTGGCCACAAATTCTTTGTTCATTGCATAAAGCTGACTATTGATCCGGTCCATGGGAAATGTATTCTCCTCATCAAAATCTTCGAAATCAAAATCGGTGAAGTTCAGTTCGCAACACGACAACTCATATTCATCGGCATCGAGACTCATATACAATAACGGCAAACCATGTGTCCTGCAGATCACAGGACGGGATGGATAGATCTCACAACTATGGTCAACAAGATACCTGCAATCGATTTCATTTTGTGGCAATGGCAAATCTGGCAGTTTTGACAAATCGAGCTCTTCTTTGATCGCATAAAATTCGATGGGAAAAACCGAAATGGCCATACAGCACAGGTCGCAACCCATTTTACAGTTGAGGTGCTGCTTGTGGATTTTATCAAGCGACTTGCTGATTTTGTCAATCTGTTTCCGTAACCGGTAATATTTGGCAAATGGGGTATCTTCTGACTTTGTCATTGTTCATCTTTACATTAAAGCGACAAAGTTAATGAACAGGTTCAATATATACTTTGATGAATTTTAAATTCAACAAATGTTGGATTTATCTGTTAAGGTAAAGAATTTGTTATTTGGAGAGCAATTATATTTTTTCATAAACAATTATAATTCAATAAAATACAATGAGTGAGATAATCATGGTAGAAACGAAGGTAAATGGTCCGGTTGAAAAAGTATGGGAATTTTGGACAAATCCGGAACACATAACGCATTGGAATTATGCTTCCGTCGACTGGTTTACCCCCTGGGCAGAAAATGATTTACAGGTTGGTGGAAAGTTCAGGTCTCGTATGGAGGCCAGAGATGGAAGTTTTGGCTTCGACTTTGGAGGGGTTTATGATGTTGTGGAGGAGAACCAACTGATTGAATATACCATTGGGGATGGACGAAAAGTCAGAATTGAGTTTATGGAGGAGAGGGGCAGCACCCATGTTACTGAATCTTTTGAAGCTGAAAGTACAAACCCTGTAGAGCTGCAAAAAGGTGGCTGGCAGGCTATATTGAACAATTTCAAAAAATATGTAGAATCAATTTTATGATGAAAAAGCCAATTTCACCTTGTTTATGGTTTGATGACCAGGCAGAAGAAGCTGCCGGATTCTATACTTCCTTGTTTAAAAATTCCGGAATCATCAACATCAGCCGCTATGGGAAAGAGGGTTTTGAGGTACATGGGAAAAAGGAAGGAACTGCCTTAACCGTCGAGTTTAGCCTTGGCGGGCAGTTGTTCAATGGGTTAAATGGTGGCCCACAGTTTAAATTTAATCCATCGGTTTCGTTTTATGTGGTTTGTGAAACAGTCGAAGAGGTTGATTTCCTTTGGGAAAAACTTTCTCAAAAAGGTTCTGTTATGATGCCACTTGGACAATATCCCTGGAGCGGGAAATATGGATGGTTGAATGACTCTTACGGACTTTCATGGCAGATTTCGCTTGGCAAACTTGAAGAAACTCAAAATAAGATATCCCCTTCATTTTTATTCATGGGCAACGATCACCCTTTTTCGGAACAAGCAGTCAACTACTACACTTCGGTTTTCCCTGGTTCAAGTATCCATCATATCTTAAAGTATGGTGCTGAGAAAGGTGAAGTGGAAGGGTCGGTTCGTCATGCACAGTTTAACCTTCAAAATCAAACATTTATGCTGATGGGTAATTCTATGCCCCACCAGTTTGATTTCAACGAAGCCATTTCTTTTCAGGTATTTTGTGATACACAAGACGAGATTGATTACTTTTGGGGCAAACTTTCGGAAGGGGGAAGCGAAGGCCGATGTGGCTGGTTGAAAGACAAATATGGGATTTCTTGGCAAGTCGTCCCTTCGAACCTTGGAGAATTGATGAGCAATCCCGAAAAATCAGGAAAGGTGATGGAGGCATTCCTGAAAATGAAAAAGTTTGACCTGAATACTCTTATGAGTATTTAGTCCTTCAATATAATTTTGTTTAAATGTTCAATAAGAATTTTCCTGTTACAGAATCGACATTGTCAGCCTTTCATTTGGGACATTTTCTGCAGAAGAAATACAACCTTAGTTCAGCTACTGACTGTCAATTATTCAGGACTGGAATTAACCATCTTTATATCTTAACGGATGGTGAAACCAAATTTGTATTTCGCGTTTATACTTTAGGGTGGCGTTCCAAGCTGGAAATAGCCGAAGAAGTGAGATTGCTTAATCACTTGAAAGAGAATCATATACCGATCTCATTTCCGATTGCTGACCAGGATCTGAATTTCATTCAAGAGTTTGAAGCTCCTGAAGGTATGCGGCATGGCGTTTTGTTTTCCTTTGCAAATGGTGAGAAAAGGAGCCGGTTTACGTCTGAGAACAGTTATCAGGTAGGATTGGCAATGGGAAGGATGCACAAGGTTACTGATGGTTTTGAGTTGCAGCGGGTGACCTATACTCCGGAAGTGTTGTTGGTGAATTCATTGAAGAATGCACAGCAATTTTATAAACCTGATTCCGATGAAATGGATTTTGTTATCCGCACAACCAGCACATTATTAGATAAGTATAAAAATATTGATTTAAATGAGCTTAGGATTGGGGCGATCCACCTCGATATCTGGTTCGACAATATGCATTTTGACGGTGAGGAGGTTACGATTTTTGATTTCGACTTTTGCGGAAATGGCTGGCAGTGTTACGATATCGCCTATTATATGGTTCAGCTGTACAATACCAATCCGACTGAAACAGATTATCAGGAAAAATTAAGTAGCTTTCTTGAAGGGTATGAGTCAATTGTCAAAATCAGTGACGAAGAGCATCGCATTATTCCACTTCTTGGAATAAGTATTTGGTTTTTTTACATGGGAATACAATGTGAGAAGTTCGATACCTGGTCCAACCTGTTTTTGAACGAAGATCATTTGAAGCGGTTTATCGCTATTATAAAAAAATGGATTGCACATAATAATATAGTGTTGGAATAATTAATAAATATCAGATTATGCTTAAAATAATATCGGAACAATCACTTTCCGAATTAAGCCAAAAGGCAGCTTCTTTGCCGCGCAAAAGGCTTAATTTCAATTATCACGAAGATCTGGCAGATCCGATTAACCGGATGTTAAATGCCTTTGAACCTGATACATACATTCATCCTCACAAACACGAAAATCCTGACAAGCGGGAAGTTTTCATCATCTTAAAAGGGAGTTTGGTAATTGTTATTTTTGATGGATCAGGAAATCCTGTGGAATTCATTTTACTGAATCACCAGAATGGAAACCACGGTATCGAAATCCCTCCAGGAGTCTGGCATACAGTATTTTCACTGGAATCTGGAACAGTAGCCTACGAGATAAAAGACGGGCCTTACATCCAGATTTCGGATAAAAATTTTGCAACATGGGCTCCAAAAGAAGGTCATCCTGACAGTGCCGAATACTTGTGGAAACTAACTCAGAAATATCACAAAATTGATTGATTTCAATCAAAATACATTAATTCCTTCCTTGTGTCTTGGTCCCAAAAGGAATTGTCAGGCCCAACCAGGGAACTGCAACAAAAGCATTGACATCTCCTCCAACAGGAATAAACAGACCGTAGTCCAGTCCAACATGTTTGATGATGCTACGCCCACCCAAAGACATTAAAACCATAAAATTATCAGTTGTACCAATGAAATAATTTTCGGTGATAAAATATCCTTTCGGACCGGTTCTGAATATCCCACTGATGTTGACTGTCGGATTTTTGGCAATTTCGCCACCCGCAAAGGCCCAGCCAAGGCCAATATTTACATTGTTGTCTTTTGTACCAAAGGTTGAAATTCC
>JBAXWR010000168.1:0-15848 GCA_037128295.1 Mariniphaga sp. | reverse complement strand
TCCGTGAATACAAACTTTCTGGCTTGGCAGATGGGAAATGGCAGCAAATATTCGTGGGTTCCAGCATCGGGCACAAGAAAATAGAAGTTCTGAAGCAACCAACCTTTTCTGCTGTAAAGCTTGAAATCACCAAATCGGAAGGTGAACCTTCCTTAACCAGTATGTCATGTTATAAATAGGTTCTATCCAAAATAATATTCAGGTAACTCTAGAATAGTTAAAAAAATAAATATGAGGGACTTACTGAAACGCACAAGTATTTTGATTCTTCTGCTTTTCTTATTTCCGCAAATTGTTAATTCACAGGATAACCGGAAAGGGACGTGGATAGCACCTTCAAATTTGGGATCAAAAGATAAATCAATTGGTACTGTCAATGGCTTTCTAAAAACATTGAATGGTAGTTTGCGGCCAATGGTTTGTAGTTATACAGATGGTGTGATGAAAAATTCGACCCCTTTTGTTGACGAAAGTGCCAAACATCAATCGTCTATATGGACTTGTAAAATAGATCAAAAGAAAGTTCTTGTGAGTCAGGATTTTATCGATTTGGATTTTACTTTTAAACTAAGGGAAGGAGACCTGAAATCGGGAGGTGTTGCTTTGGCTTTTGATTTTGAAAACTGGAAGGGAGAAAACTATGTGCTGGCACCTGCCGCTGTTTACAATGGCAACCGGTACCGGATACTTCCTGTTCAATATCCTCCATATATTTACGACACGAAAGATAAACCTTTGGATCTGTCAATTACGATTACCAATGTCCTTCACTTCAATCTTGACAAGTCACCAGCAAAGATTGAAATGCTCACCGGAAGTTGTTCCACACCCATGTTGAGTTTTTATGACAAAGTGGATAAAAGAGGTTGGATATTGCTCACTGAACAGGGGACGCAATTTGGAAACTCAGGGTTTATGATCGAAGAAGATCTTCCACATGGTCGTGCAACCTTTGTCGTGAGTGCTCCCGGTGTACGCGAAACCCGTTATGTGATGACCGGTTTTACAAAAGGTACGGATCAATCTGCAGATTTTAAGACCGGTGACGAAGTCAAACTGAAAGTACGGTTGTACAATTTTGTAGCACCTAATCTTCAGGAGTTTTATGAAAAAGTTTTTACAGTGAGAAAAGCCCTTTCGGGACCGACAGTTTATCGCAATGTTGCGCCCTTCAGTGCCATCAACGATATTATCTTGGATCATCACGATAAAGCCAAATATTATGAAGATGAAAAGAGTGGATACATCTGCTCCGGACCCGAAGGGAATCAACCTTACTGGCACCTTCAGGCAGGTTGGGCAGGTGTTCCTGTTTTTTCGTTTCCACAAGTCATGCAACCCACGACTGAAAGGTTAAGGAGAATTGGCAAAAGCTTTGACGTGCTGAAAATTATGCAGGGTAAAACCGGTTTGGTGCATGGGATGTATATGAAAGGGGAACTTTTTGGCGATAATTTCAAAGAGAAAGAGAAAAACCGCGATATCGCCATGGTCCGCCGAAGTGGTGAAATGTTGTATTTTGGAATCCAGACCCTGGAGTTGTTAAAACTGGAAGGGAAGGAAAACCTGATCAAACCAGAATGGGTCGAAATGTTTAAAAAACAGGCAGATGGCATTGTTCAGATTTGGAAGGATTATGGGCAGTTCGGTCAATTTATCGATGTCGAAACCGGAAAAATGGACATTAACGGTTCTACAGCAGGAGCCGTTTGCATTTCTGGTTTGGCTCTGGCATCAAAATATTTTAATCGACCAGATTATTTGTCCATCGCGGAATCTGCTGGTAACTATTACTATCATAGGGACTTATCAAAAGGATATCTTGGTGGCGGTCCAGCCGAAATCTTGCAATGCCAGGACAGCGAAACTGCTTATGACATTACGGAAGCCTATACCGTTTTATATGAATTGACGGGCAAACAGGAATGGCTGAAATATGCAAGAGATGCAGCAGCCTTGTTTTCAACCTGGACCGTTTCGTACGATTATAAATTCCCTGTCGGAAGTGCGATGCACCGGATCGACGCAAAGGCAACCGGTGCAGTTTGGGCAAGCATCCAAAATGCACATGGGGCACCCGGAATGTACATTTTATCGGGCAACTTTCTGTTAAAGTTATATCGCGCCACCAACGACAAAAGGTATATGGAGCTTTTACAGGACATTGCACATAACGTTGTCCAATATACGACTACCAAAACCAATCCTGTTGTTCCCAAGGCTGTTCCGGGTTCTGTCTCCGAACGTGTAAACTTAAGTGATTGGGAAGGAGCCGACAATGTGGGTGGCAGTATCCCTGACGGCGATTCCAATATGGCTTGGGGAATTGTGACTTCTTTGACGATCACTCAAAATCCGGGTATCTATTTGCGATTCGATACTGGTGAATTATTTGTCCTTGACAATGTTCAGGTTGTAATCACCGGACGCGATAAAAATGGGATCCATCTCAAAATGACGAATACAACCCCATATGACGGACGGGTTTCTATTTTTTCGGAAAACTCTGATCAATCAAAAAAGACATTGGACAGATACGCTTATATGAACTGGCCAAAAGTTGAGGTAAAATCGAACGGGAGTAAAGAATTCACCGTCACATCTGAAGGGGAAATAATAACTAATTAATAGACAATGAATTAATGAAAATATTATCATTGATAACGTTTTGTTTGATAATGATAGTTGGGGTTAAAGGGCAGCAGTTGGGGAAACCCAACTTATTGTCCAAGATTGACCTCGATTATTTGAATGACCTCACAAAAGCAGTTGTTGACAGTTCAAGGATCCTTCCGGGACAGAAAATCTCAAAAGATTTCGGACCGAACAATACTGGTGGAAACCTGATCCGTCCCGGTGGAAGGGACTGTTACCCATCGTTTTGGATCCGCGATTATGCGATGTCGCTTGAATGTGGTTTTATTACATTGGGGGAACAAAAGCATATGCTGAATTTAACGGCAGTAACCCAATGTGATCAGACTTTCATTACCAAAGCAGGGAGTATGGTTCCGATGGGTGCAATTGCCGACCATATCCGGATCGATGACAGTAAACCGGTCTATTTTCCCGGAACCTATAGTTATAGTAAGCAGGGTGGTAAAACTTTTGGAATGTTTCCACCCTATTGTGACCAGTATTACTTTATCCATATGGCCTATTGCTATGTCAAAAGCACCAACTCTGCCAAAATCTTAAATATGGAAATCAATGGGGTGAAACTGATAGACCGACTTGAAATGGCTTTTAAAGTTCCGCCCACAAATCAGGATGGTGTTTTGGTTTATACCACCGACGAATTCAGGGGGATCGATTTTGGGTTCAGGGACGTGATCAACATGACTGGAAACCTTTGTTTTCCATCGTTGCTAAAGTACAAGGCATCATTAGAGATGGCGGAGTTATTTGGGATGTTGAATAGCCAGGAAATACAATTGAAATATATAGAAATAGGAAATAGGTTGAAAAGGGAAATACCAGAAGTTTTTATTGACAAACGGGGAATGCTTTTGGCTTCAACCGGGAAAAGTGGTCAACCCGATGTTTGGAGTACGGCGATGGCGGTTTACTTGAATGTTTTAGAAGGTGACCAATTGACAAAGACATGCAAATTTTTAACCGATGCTTATAAAAATGGGACTTTGACAAAAAAGGGGAATATCCGGCATGTCCTTACTTCCGATGATTTCAGCGATTCTACCGCTTGGGAAAAAAGCCTTACGGTAAAAAATACCTACCAAAATGGGGCGTATTGGGGAACAGCCACCGGATGGGCTTGTCATGCAATTTCTAAAGTTGACATTGAAGCAGCAAAACAACTTGCCAAAGAATACATTGACGATCTACGCGAAGGTGATTACCGGAAGGGACAAAAATTTGGAGCACCCTGGGAATGTTACAACACAGGCAGTGCACAAAATGCTGTCTATATGGCGACTGTAACTTGTCCTTTTATAGTTTTTAAGGAAAAATGATGGGCTTGGTGTAATAATAATATTCCTAGCTTGTCAATTCTGCGTTAATCAGCATGATCTGCGGGACAATTTTTTATTTCCCGCAGATCTCGCTGAATTTCGCAGATCATTTTTCGTTTTAAATATTTGAGTGAATTCAATAATTATATCTTTGAAGTGAATATTTTAATGTCTTATTCATATACTTACAATCATCAGACCATGAAAAAAAAATACTTTTTTAGCCTTGCAATCTTGCTGGTAATTCTTTGTGGATGTGGAATCACTTCCCAAAAACTGGAAAATGAGGAAATCAGGGCTTATAACATCGATTTCAACTGGGGCGAAGGTGGTCCAAATGGTTTTGCCAAGCCAGGATTGTGGGCCGATGCCAATCCTGCTGATCATGTGAACTGGTACGCTTCGATGGGATGCAATGTGATCCAGTCGTTTGCTGTTTCTTGTAACGGTTATGCATGGTACAAAAATGGGATTGTCCCTGAGCAGCCCGGATTAAAATACGATTTCCTGACCGAACAGGTAAAACTCGCACATGAGAAAAATATGAAGGTATTTGGCTATTTCTGTGCAGGTTCCAATACAAAATGGGGCCAGGAACATCCCGATTTAAGTTATGGGATTCCTGCCAGTCCGCATATTCCATACACAATCCAATATCTTGATTATCTGTGTGCATCCATCGAAGATGCCATCAAGAAGACAGATATGGATGGGGTTTTTGTCGATTGGCTATGGAATCCCGGAGCGACAATGGAACCTTACCCTCCATTAAAATGGATACCCTGCGAACAGGTCATGTTTACAGAATTGATCGGACAACCATTCCCTGGGGTTGAAAAAATTACACCTGAAATTGAGCTCCAATTCCGCCGCAAAGCGATAGATCGTTGCTGGAGCAGGATCAGGCAAACTGTGAAGAAAACCAAACCTGATTGTATAATCTGGTTAACGTCTTGTCAATTAACAAGTAAGGATATTGCAGGTTCAGATATGCTCAAAGAGGTTGACTGGGTATTGAACGAAGCCGGTGATATCGCCACGACCGAATCTGTGAAAAGTATGCTTGGGAAGCAGACCCGATTGGTCACTTGTCTGGCCAATTGGAACAAACAGGATCCCCAGAAGGTAATCCCAGCAGCACTCAAAGACAATGTCGGTTTGTATGGTTTTACAAAACCCGTATTCGGATCGATAATGCCACCTGTCGATTATTACCTTTCAAAACCAGTTGACAGTTTAAAAGGTGACGAAAAGAACATTGCCGTTCTGGCTCGTGCTTATAATAAACTACCAATAGATTATGTGAAAAAATAGTAGCAAATTGAAGTTTTAATAAGCTTGTTTAGCCCAGGAAAGTCCGGAGAAGTTGGTTCGCATCTGTACCTTTTAACTTTTGAATGGCTTTGTCTTTTAGTTGTCTGACCCTTTCACGTGTAATTCCCATAACGTTTGAAATCTCATAAACAGAAAGAGGATAATCACCGATCAAGCCATAATAGTATCGCAGGATAACTCCTTCACGTTCAGGCAATATTTCAAGGATCCTGGAGATTTCGATTTTTAAGGATTGATTCATTAATTGACCGTCAGGGATCAATTGATCGTTATTGGCCACTAAATCACAAAATGTATATTCCTCCGTTTCATTGTCAACAATTGGAGTATCAAGTGAAAGGTGAAAACTCATGGCCAGTAAGGCCTCTTTAACAATCTCGTTCTGTAAATGGAGAAATTCTGCGATTTCTTCTGCCATGGGTTCCCGTTGGAAATTTTGTTCCAGTTTTGTATATGCCTTGCTGATCTTTGTAATTGAGCCAACTTTATTGAGAGGAAGCCTTACAATTCTCGATTGTTCGGCGACAGCCTGAAGGAGTGCTTGTCTGATCCACCAAACCGCATAGGAGATAAATTTAAATCCTCTCGTTTCATCGTAGCGTTCTGCAGCCTTTATTAATCCCAAATTGCCTTCGTTGATTAAATCAGCAAGGGATAAACCTTGGTTCTGGTATTGTTTAGCGACCGAAACTACAAACCTTAGGTTGGCATTAATTAATATTTCCAATGATTTCCGATCTCCGTTTTTTATTTTTTTTGCAAGCAGGACTTCATCATCCATTGTGATAAGCCTTACTTTGCCTATCTCTTGAAGGTACATTTCCAAAGATTCGGCATCCCGGTTAGTAACTTGTTTAACAATTTTTAGCTGCCTCATAAAAATTTCCAGTTAGGATAAAGAATTTTAAAATTATGACACACATATTCCAAAGATAAAAAAATAATTTGACAAAAGCCAATATAATTTACAAAAAAGTAAAAAAATATTTAATTTTATTATCCAATAGATTTTTTTTAAATATATAGGCAATAATTTGTAAATTCAAATCTAATATCTATTTTTGTGGTGGATTTCGAATTCAATCTTGCACGTAATCTTCTTTGAATCCCGATTTACTTCCAATATTAAATAGTATTAAGCAGTCAGCTTTTTTAATGTGTTTATATTGTCAAAAGTTTGACGATCAAAAAAAAATCAAAAAATCATGTACGACATTCTTGAGTTAAGCAAGAAACTATTACCCGAATTGCGTGAAATAGGCAAAGAGTTGAATATTAAGCGGGTAGAATCGTTTAAGAAACAGGATCTAATCTACAAAATTCTTGATCTTCAGGCTGTTATGGCATCTGAGATTAAGAAACCAGAAGTGAAATCAATTCCCAAAACTGTGGAAATTAAATTTCAGGAAATTGAAGAAATCGTCCCGGTTAAAGCTGTTCCAGAAATAAAAGAGAATACTAAACCAGTTGAAGTGGTTGAGGTTAAACCTCCGGTGGAAAGACTGCCATTAATCAAGCCGTTTCCAAAACGGATCGACACTCCCAGGATAGAATCAAAAGATTCAAAGGAAAGACGTCCAAGGGTCCTTCGTACCGAGACAGCTATTGCCACTTCAAGTGCCAAAGTAGTTGCCGAAGTGGAGAAAGCACCAAAGACATTGGATGATGAATCGATCCCTCCTTTTGTTGCAGAGGCTTTGGCTGCCGAGCAAAAAATCGAAACAGAACAACCCGTTAGGACAAATTTTCCCAAAAAAAATCCTCAGGTTAATCCTCATAATCCACAAAGGCCTGTTTATCAGCCACCAAAACCTCGTGAACCTGAAAAGTCCTATGATTTTGACGGTGTAATCAGTGCAACAGGTGTTTTAGAGATCATGCAGGAAGGATATGGATTTTTACGTTCATCCGATTATAATTACCTTACATCTCCTGACGATATTTATGTTTCTCAATCTCAAATCAAACTTTTTGGTTTAAAGACAGGCGATACTGTAAATGGGATAATCCGTCCTCCTAAGGAAGGTGAGAAATATTTCCCCTTGGTTAAAGTTATAGAAATCAATGGGCGCAGTCCAGAATATATACGTGATCGTGTTCCTTTCGAACACCTTACCCCGCTTTTCCCGGATGAAAAATTCAATATTACCGGTAAAGCAAGTAGTATCTCAGCCCGTGTTGTCGATTTGTTTGCACCGATCGGAAAAGGACAGCGTGGTTTGATTGTAGCTCAGCCTAAAACCGGTAAAACGGTGCTCCTTAAGGACATTGCCAATGCAATTGCGGCAAACCATCCTGAAGTTTATATGATCGTCCTGTTGATCGACGAACGACCCGAAGAGGTTACCGATATGGCGAGAAGTGTTAATGCCGAGGTAATTGCTTCTACGTTTGACGAACCTGCTGAAAGACATGTGCGTGTTGCCAACATGGTTCTTGAGAAGGCAAAGCGTTTGGTGGAATGTGGCCATGATGTGGTGATCCTCCTTGATTCGATAACCCGTCTTGCAAGGGCCTACAATACTGTGGCTCCCGCTTCCGGTAAAGTGCTCTCAGGAGGTGTCGATGCCAATGCCCTTCATAAACCCAAACGGTTCTTTGGTGCTGCCCGTAATATTGAGGAAGGTGGCTCGCTCACCATTCTTGCTACCGCTTTGACCGATACGGGCTCAAAAATGGATGATGTCATTTTTGAAGAGTTTAAAGGTACCGGTAATATGGAACTCCAGCTCGACCGTAAACTGTCCAATCGGAGGATCTTCCCATCTGTTGACATTATTGCCTCAAGTACGCGTCGGGAAGATTTGCTTCTTGATAAATCGATGCTTGATAAAATATGGATCTTACGCAATTTCTTGAACGGGATGAACCCTGTTGAGGCTATGGATTTTGTAAAAGACCGTCTGATGAAAACTGTTTCGAACGAGGAATTTCTTGTATCGATGAACAGTGATTAAACTCATATACACCTGTTTAAAAAGAAACAAAAAGAGGCTGTCAAGCCTCTTTTTGTTTTATAATTGTTAGGTCTTTGTTGCGAAATGCTTTATTTTTATTAAATATAAATAGCATAAATGACATAAAATGCAAACTCCAGATAGCAATAATATTGTTTATTTGATTATTTTTGCATAATTATTAAACTGATAGTGGAATATTTCTTTGAGGCACATAAGATATTGGTTGAAGCATCTTCTGATTTGATAGCCAGGGAGTTGTATAATGATATAGACTGGTCACAGAGGCTGATCGGGATTAAGGGTTTTAGGGGTGTTGGTAAAACTACCTTTTTGTTGAGTTACATCCGTAAGAATTTTGGGAATTCTCGCGAATGTTTATATGTCAACCTTAATGATTTCTATTTTGCAAAAAGACGTATTTTCTCTTTTGCGGATGAATTTTACAAACGTGGCGGGAAAATTCTCATACTCGATCAGATTCACAAATACGAAGATTGGTCAAAAGAGTTAAGACAATGTTACGATGAACTACCTGATCTTCACATTGTTTTTAGTAGCTCTCCGGTTCTGAGAATTCTCGAAGGTACTGACAACCTGAAGGATATCGCGAAAATTTATCATCTCGAAGGTTTATCTTTCAGAGAGTTTCTGAATTTTAAGACAGGACAGAATTACTCAAAATTAACGCTTGAGGATATATTATCCCATCATCGCGAAATAGCTCCTAAAATCATCAACCAGGTTCGACCCCTTGCTTTTTTCCCTGAATACCTGAGAAGTGGTTTTTACCCCTATTTTATTAAGAACCCCGAATTTTATAGCGAGACTCTTCTCCGTCATGTTAATCTGGCCTTGGAAATAGATGTGACTTATCTGAACCAGATCGAGTTAAAGTACTTTCCTAAGCTTAGGAAATTGTTGCAGCTCATTGGAGGCCAAACGCCATTTTCACCTAACGTAAGCAAGATAAGCGCTGAGATCGAAACATCAAGGGCAACTGTTTTGAATTATTTAAGGTATCTGAAAAATGCCAGACTGATCAATATGCTGTTCTCAAATGGAACAAATGGTCAGCTTCAAAAACCCGATCAGGTTTATCTCCATAACACAAACCTTTTACACATTGTAGCACCCGAAAACATCAATAACAAGAACCTCCGGATGACCTTCTTTTACAATCAGGTGGGATACCAGCACAAAGTGACCAGTTCGCACGATCTTGATTTTAAAGTGAATGACAAGTATGTTTTTGGTGTTGGTGGTAAATATACCCAGGCAGAGGGTGAAAACCGATATGCTGCGGCTGATATGCTCGAAATCGGGGAGGGGAATGTGATCCCATTGTGGTTATTTGGATTTTTGTATTAAATAAATGATATACAGATATATAATAATTTTATCAAAATTTGTACTTAAGTAAAAACGAAATGGCAAAAGAAAAAAAGTTTATTACATGTGATGGTAATTACGCCGCTTCCTACATTAGCTATATGTTCAGCGAGGTTGCTTGTATTTACCCTATAACTCCCTCTTCTACAATGGCAGAGGTGGTTGATGAATGGGCTGCAAATGGCCGCAAGAATATTTTTGGTCAACCTGTCCGCCTAGCCGAGATGCAGAGCGAAGGTGGTGCTGCCGGAGCCGTTCATGGTGCTTTACAGTCGGGTTCCCTTACCACTACCTATACTGCCTCACAGGGTCTGTTGCTGATGATCCCCAATATGTACAAGATTGCAGGTGAATTGTTGCCAACAGTTTTCCACATCAGTGCCCGTGCATTGGCAAGTCACGCATTGTCGATTTTTGGTGACCATAGCGACGTTTATTCCTGCCGTCAGACAGGATTTGCGATGTTGGCTTCCGGTTCCGTCCAGGAAGTTATGGACTTAAGTGGTGTGGCCCACCTTGCAACAATCAAGAGTCGTGTACCATTTATGAATTTCTTCGATGGTTTCCGTACTTCTCATGAGGTTCAGAAGATTGAAGCGATCAACCAATGTGATCTTGCTGATTTGATCGACATGGATGCACTCAAAGCATTCCGCGAACGTGCTTTAAATCCTGAACATCCTGTAACAAGGGGTACTGCTCAGAATCCTGATATTTTCTTCCAGGCCAGGGAAGCCGGTAACAGGTTTTACGATGTCGTTCCTGATATGGTTGAGGCTTATATGCAGGAGATTACAAAACTTACAGGACGGGTTTACCATCCTTTTACCTATTATGGTGATCCCAATGCTGAAAATATCATTGTTGCAATGGGATCAGTAAACGAAACCATTCGTGAAACAATTGATTACCTGAATGCTCAGGGAAAGAAATTGGGTATGATCAGTGTCCATTTGTATCGTCCGTTCTCAGTGAAATACCTGATGAATGTAATGCCTTCAACCGTTAAGCGGATTGCTGTCCTTGATCGTACAAAAGAACCCGGAGCAAATGGCGAACCGTTATATCTTGATCTTCGCGATGCTTTCTATGGCAAAACAAATGCCCCTGAAATCGTTGGTGGCCGTTATGGTTTGGGTTCAAAAGATGTTACCCCATCACAGATTATCGCGGTTTACAAAAACCTCGAAATGAACGAACCCAAGAATAATTTCACGATCGGTATTGAAGATGATGTTACGTTCCATTCCTTGCCTTTGATTCCTGAAATTAAGGTTTCTTCAGAAGATATCTATGAAGCCAAATTTTATGGATTGGGTTCTGACGGAACCGTAGGTGCAAACAAAAACTCGATTAAAATTATAGGTACTGCTACTGATAAATATTGTCAGGCTTATTTTGCGTACGACTCCAAAAAATCGGGTGGTTTTACCGCTTCCCATCTACGTTTTGGCGATAGCCACATCCGTTCAACCTATTTGATTACAACTCCTGACTTTGTTGCTTGTCATGTTCAGGCATATATCAACCTTTATGATGTTTTAAAAGGCTTAAAGAAAGGTGGGTCATTCCTTTTGAACACCATCTGGGATGAAGAAGAGGTAAAACTCAGGTTACCAGATGCAATGAAGAAATATCTTGCGGAAAAAGAGATCAATTTCTACACTATCAACGGTACAAAGCTCGCCGCAGATCTTGGTTTGGGAGGCCGTACCAATACGATCATGCAGGCTGCCTTCTTCAGGATTACCAATGTGATCCCTTACGAACTGGCGCAGCAGCACATGAAAAAAGCGATTGTGAAATCGTATGGAATGAAGGGTGAAGCAATTGTAAATATGAACTTTGCAGCAGTTGATGCTGGTGGTAACAATGTACAGAAAATTGAAGTCCCTGCCGAATGGGCACAGATTGTTGTGGCTGCTGATGAAAATTCCACGCGCCCTGCATTTATCAAAAATGTTGTGGATGTGATCAATGCCCAGAAAGGTGACGACCTTCCGGTTTCGACTTTCAATAACATTGAAGATGGTACTTTCTATTCAGGGACTACCGCGTTTGAAAAACGTGGTATAGCAGTTGATGTTCCTGAATGGATACCAGAAAACTGTATCCAGTGTAACCAGTGTTCGTATGTTTGCCCTCACGCTGCTATCCGTCCGTTCCTGATCGACCAGACCGAAATGGCTTCTCTTCCACAAGGAACTGAAACCATTAAAGTGAATGGGAAACAATTTGCCGCTTACCAGTTCAGGATTCAGGTTGCGCCCCTTGATTGTACAGGTTGCGGTAACTGCGCCGACGTTTGTCCGTCGAAACAGAAATCGTTGATCATGAAACCAATTGAGTCACAAAGTGCCCAGATCGCACGCTGGGATCATTTTGCTGCCAATGTTACCTATAAGGACAAATTGGTCGAAAAAGACAAAACAATTAAGAATTCACAGTTTGCACAACCTTTGTTCGAATTCTCGGGCGCATGTGCCGGTTGTGGTGAAACTCCATACATTAAACTGATCACCCAGCTTTTTGGTGAACGGATGATGGTTTCCAATGCAACAGGTTGTTCATCAATTTATGGTGGCTCGGCTCCTGCAACTCCATATTGTAAAAACAGTGAATCCGGTCACGGTGTGGCTTGGGCAAACTCATTGTTTGAAGACAATGCTGAATATGGTTTTGGGATGTCGGAAGGGGTAAATGCCAGCCGCGACAGGATCAAATCAATTATGACTGTTGCTATTGAGACTGGCGTTTCTGAGGAAGAAAAAGCTGCTTTCACCAGTTGGATCGAAGGGCGCAACAATGCTGCCGCTTCAGAAGCTGCATCAAAGATTGTACTTGAGGTCATTAAGGGAAACAATGCCAAATATGCACAGGAATTGTTGTCTTTGAGCCAATACCTTGTTAAGAAGTCCGTATGGATTTTTGGTGGTGATGGTTGGGCTTATGATATCGGTTACGGTGGTCTTGACCATGTGCTGGCTTCAGGTACTGATATTAATGTTTTGGTTCTTGATACCGAAGTTTACTCCAATACAGGTGGTCAGGCTTCCAAGTCAACACCTGTGGGCGCTGTAGCGAAATTTGCTGCTGCAGGAAAACGTATTCGGAAGAAAGACCTTGGTGCCATTTCGATGACCTATGGGTACATCTATGTTGCACAGGTTGCCATGGGTGCCAATAACGCACAGGTACTTAAAGTGATGCGTGAAGCTGAAGCTTATCCTGGTCCATCTATCGTAATTGCTTATGCACCATGTATTGCGCACGGTTTACGTTCAATGGGTCGTACTCAGGAGGAAGAGAAACTGGCTGTTGAGTGTGGTTACTGGCATTTGTATCGTTTCAATCCTTTGTTAGAAGAAGAAGGCAAGAACCCGTTCCAGCTCGATTCCAAAGAGCCTGATTGGAGTAAATTCCAGGCCTTCCTTAACAGTGAGGTTCGTTATACAGCCCTTAAAAAATCGTTCCCTGCAGAAGCTGATGAATTATTTGCTGCCGCTGAGGAAAATGCGAAATGGAGATACCGCTCTTATCAGCGTATGGCCAATATGAATTGGACGGTTCCCGCTGCGGAATAATTTCAAAAATCCACTAATAAAAAAAGGCACTCCAAAATCGGGTGTCTTTTTTTATTGCCAATTCGGGAGAATACAATCAGAAGATATACTGATATTCAAATATTTGTTTTCTTTGTGAGGTTATAACCAGCAACTACTTCACAAATCAAAGGTTGAACGGTGGACAAAATTGTGGATTGCGCCACAAAGTTTTAAAAGTTGGGGGAAGATAACAAACAATATAACGGCACTTTCACCCTCATGAACTGTCATTGCGCGGAGTGCAGCACTATCGAATTTAGAAGCTTAATCACCTGCACGACAAAGCAATCCCACACTAAGTAGCACGGTACCAGAAACAATGTTCAGGATTACACCACAGACAATTAAGAGTGTTGCCATCCCCGTCCGAAGGAAGCTTATCACTTTTCCTAACATTCGCTCGCGGACGGTTTCCATGTTGCCATTTTACCCTGGGTTGCGCGGGCCAATCGACTTTTGAGCTTTGACAAGGTTTTGGTTCGGGACCGCTTACCCAGGATTATTCAGATTTATCCCCTTCAGGGATTGGATCTGAGAAGGATTTTAAATGGCTTCCAAAAGCTTATTAATTAGGTAATTGCGCCAACTATTTTGTCTTTAACCATCACTATCCCGGAACAATCAACAGGCTGAATCGAAGATCAGCGAAGCTAAAGCCCAGCATATCCTTGCCCAATGGCAACGCCTTGGGAAACGATGAAACAACAACCAATGGCAGCGCCTTGGGAAATCCGGCAAAATTGCGGAGTGCGCCACAAAGTTTTAATAGTTCGCCGAAGATTACAAACAAACTAACTGCACTTTCACCCTTAAGACCTGTCATTGCGCGGAGTGCAGCACTATCGAATTTCGAAGCTTAATCACCTGCACGACAAAGCAATCCCACACTAAGTAGCACGGTACCAGAAACAATGTTCAGGATTACACCACAGACAATTAAGAGTGTTGCCATCCCCGTCCGAAGGAAGCTTATCACTTTTCCTAACATTCGCTCGCGGACGGTTTCCATGTTGCCATTTTACCCTGGGTTGCGCGGGCCAATCGACTTTTGAGCTTTGACAAGGTTTTGGTTCGGGACCGCTTACCCAGGATTATTCAGATTTATCCCCTTCAGGGATTGGATCTGAGAAGGATTTTAAATGGCTTCCAAAAGCTTATTAATTAGGTGATTGTGCCAACCATTTTGTCTTGTACGATCACCATCCCGGAACTGTCAACAGGCTGAAAGCCCTGCATACCCTAACCCAATGGCAACGCCTTGGGAAACAATGAACCAAAACCCAACGGCAACGCCTTGGGAAAACAAGCGAAATTTTGGATTGCGCCACAAAGTATCAAAAGTTGCATGAAGATCACAACAATATAACAGCACTCTCACTCTCAGAACCTGTCATTGCGCGGAGTGCGGAACAGAATAAAATTTGTATTGGAATCTTCTGCACGACAAAGCAATCCCATCCTAAGAAGCACCGTCCCAAAAACATTGTTCTGGATGGTGCTTCACACATGAGATTGCCGCACCCTGCATTTTATTATTGCTAACCATTTGATATAGAGTTGCAGGGTTCGCAATGACAGTTTCAGCAGGGAGATCGTCCTAACAAGAAAGTGCTATACATTTAATATACAACTTCTTAGTAGGCAATAACAATTTCAAAAGGAAAATCTTCAAAATTTTGGATTGCGCCACAACGTTCCAAAAATCGCCCGAAGGTTCGCCGGCAAAATGGTGCCAGCCTATTTTCCCAAAAAAAATCGACCGGCAAGCCGGTATTTATTTACTCGTTTACCCTGTTCCACTCGCACGCGCTCCGTTCCTCTTCGCTTGTAGCTCATTACACGGGCAAACTCGTTTTGCTCGAAAGTGTGGCACAAATAAACTGCAACGAACTAAGGGACTAAAACGGGGCGGAAGCCAAGGTAGGCGTAGCGGTTGTCCGGAGCGTAGCTGAGACGGTAAGCAACACGGCAGCGCTGCGCAACGTCGCTCCAACTGCCACCGCGGAGCACCCGGAACGACCCCGAAGAAGCACCTTTAGGATTGTTTTGTGGCGAACTGCTATAACTACCGTACCAATCGCTGCACCACTCCCAAACATTGCCGCTCATATCGTAAAGGCCAAATTGATTGGGTTGTTTTGTGCCAACCGGATGGGTTTTACTTCCGCTGTTGGCACTGTACCAGGCGTAATTGCCCAAGCTGCTTTCGCTGTTGGTGCCTGCATATTTGTTTCTGTCAGTTACAGGGCTTGTCGAAGCACCGGCGGCATACTCCCATTCGGCTTCGGTGGGCAAACGGTAGGTTTTGCCGGTCTTGGTATTGAGCTTATTGATAAATACTTGTATATCGTCCCAACTTACTGTTTCCACCGGAAGGTTGTCGCCTTTGAAATTGCTTGGGTTGCTGCCCATAACCGCAACCCATTGGGCTTGTGTCACTTCTGTTTTGCCAATGCTGAAATCGCTTACTGTTACGGTGTGGATGGGTTTTTCGTCACTGCTTTCATTGCTGCCCATCTGGAAAGTACCGCCTTTTATGGCCACCATATCAAAACTTGCGCCATTAACGGATTCGGTAAACGATT
>JBAXWR010000167.1:0-15910 GCA_037128295.1 Mariniphaga sp. | reverse complement strand
TAAACACAACTATGGTTGTTCACAATTGGGTGATGATCATCAAAATACAAAAACTGCACTTGCCGATTTGGTCCTTCACCCAAATGCAGGCGGAGTTCTGGTGTTGAGCCTCGGATGTGAAAACCTCCAAATGGAAGATTTCCGCGCATCCTTAGGCGATTACGACAAACAGCGCATCCGGTTTCTTAAAGCTCAGGATGTCAGTGACGAAATCGAGGCAGGTGTAACTATCCTGAATGAGCTTTATGAAATAATGCGTCACGACACACGGACTACACTCCCACTTTCTTCATTACGGATTGGTTTAAAATGTGGTGGTTCTGATGGGTTTTCGGGAATTACTGCAAACCCATTACTTGGTGTTTTATCCGATTATCTGATCGCATCGGGTGGTACGACTGTTTTAACCGAGGTTCCTGAAATGTTTGGAGCCGAAACGATATTAATGGAACGGTCGGAAGATGAACAGATATTCAGGAAGACAGTTAGCCTGATCAACGATTTCAAGGACTATTTTTCAGCCCACAACCAGCCTGTTTACGAAAATCCATCGCCTGGGAATAAGGCAGGTGGCATTACGACCCTGGAGGAGAAGTCGCTAGGTTGTACGCAAAAATGTGGCAATGCAACGGTAATTGACGTCCTGAAATATGGGGAAAGGATTCGTAAGAATGGCCTTAATTTGCTTTCGGCTCCTGGAAATGATCTCGTTGCAACATCAGCCCTAGGTTTCAGCGGTTGCCAGATGGTGTTGTTCACAACCGGACGTGGTACACCGTTTGGTAGTTTTGTTCCAACTATGAAAATATCGACGAATACTGCACTTTATTATAAAAAACGGAACTGGATCGATTTCAATGCAGGTGAGTTGGTCAATGGAGAAACAATGAGCAGTCTATTGGAGCAATTCTTAGAATATATCATCAATGTTGCCGGTGGTGAATTTTTGAACCATGAAAAATCCGGGTTCAAAGAGATCGCTATGTTCAAAATGGGGGTAACACTTTAGAGGGAAGGTTATCCTCAACTGGCAACTTGATTCTTCCAGTTTAAACTATTATCTTAAGGTTGATCGGAAACATTCCTATTTTAATAAATTCAGGCTCTGAAGGATCTTTAACATATCGTCACGTTTGAATGGTTTGCTCAGATAATTGTCCATACCTGAATTCAGACACAAGTCAATATCATCCTGCATCGCATTTGCTGTCATTGCAACAATTTTGACGGGTACGAGATTATTTACGGCTTCATACTCCCTGATGCATTTGGTCGCTTCATAGCCATCCATCAGCGGCATTTGAACATCCATGAAAATAATGTCGTATTTGTTCTCCTTGAATTTCTCAAAAGCTATAATTCCATCAACAGCAGAATCAAATACAGTTACAAAAGGACGTAAAATGAGGTTTGCTACTTTAAGGTTTGTAGGATTATCCTCTGCGACAAGTACCCTCAGGTTGGCTGGAAAAGCGTCTGTATTCAATATCTGATCCATATTATTTCTTCTGGTAATTTCTGTTACAAATGTTAAAAAATATTACTGTTTCAAGGTTGCAATATAATGATGTTTTACCAATTTCTAAGGTTTTTTTTTCTTAAATTTTATTCGTTCGTCAGGATGCATTTTTTCGGTAGCATATTGAAAAATCAATCTTGCTGCATTGTCTTTCCACTTCATTAGGAAATCTTCAGTTTCTTTGTGTTTGAATTTCCAGGCCTCGCGCAAGAACCAACCAAGTCCCTGATGAACAACTCTCTCATTATCAAGCATAATTGGATTAGTCATTTCAAATAGGGGGTTAAAATCATTGGTCGATTTTAACAGTTTTATCATAGCGACCGGAACACAACGTCGCTGAAATTTATAGGGAGAAATTTTCCATTTGTTCAATCGTTCAAGAGGCACTATCTTCTTCAAAAAAAACCATGGAAGAACCGTCCCACAAAGGGTATCGGCATGGGCCCAGTTTGTAATGCCATATTCAAACCATTTTTCTATAGCCTCAAATGTTTGGGAATCAAAATTCTTTTTGAATCTTTCTGTCAAAACAATGATAAAACTTGTCTCTTCATATTTACCACTCAGTAAAAGTTGAGGCGCACTTTCAAGAATTAGTGGAAGATCAAGTTTACCTAATGCCATGAATTCATCAACCTTTGCCATGAAGACTGCAGAAGGAACTCCATAAGCATCATAACCTTCCTTAAAATACTTTGAATATTTTATTACTGTCGATTCATCAGCGTTTGCCTGACAAAAAGAGGTGATTTCATTGCAAAAACGTACTGTATCCATTTTTTAATAATAATACGCATTAAAATGATGAAAATGTTGTCTTGAAAGAATCCCCGCCCGATTTTCGTGTAAGGTGTGCGAAAGGGTTTTTCGATAGCGGGGATTCCTATTTTTTTAATGATGATTTATTGAATCAACCAACAAGGCTTTACGGAGTTGGTTTGCCAGTTCCTCTCCTTTGAAAATTCTGACAATTTCAAGTGAGAAAAGTAATGCAACTCCAACGCCACGTCCAGTAATTATTTTATCATCGACTATAAAAGGTTCTGTTTCCAATATCGCTCCCTTTAAGTATTTCTCGAAGCCAGGATAACAAACTGCTTTTTTCCCATTCAGAATTTCAAGGTTTCCCAGTACCATAGGGGCGGCACATATTGCAGCAATATATTTACCCACTTTGCGATAAGCCAAAATTTCCGATTTCAGCCCTTCGTGAAGATCAAGATTTTTTGTACCTGGCATTCCCCCCGGAAGGATGATCATTTCACCCGAAGAATAGTCATTTTCAGTGAAAAGTTGGTCAGCTTTCAATTCGATTTGATGCGCACCTTTAACTGTTAAACTACCTGTAATTGAAACAATGACCACATTTAATAGCGCTCGGCGCAAAACATCTATAACTGTTACAGCCTCAATTTCTTCAAATCCCTCAGCTAAAAATATAAATACCGTAATCATAAGAATTTAAAAAATTTAAAAAATTATCGAATTATGGCTTTGGTGTTGTTGCATCAATCTTCCTAAGAGCCTCTTTAGGGTAATTCTCACCCGGTTTTAACTGATTGGCCTTTTGAAAATAAAACCTGGCTATGGAACTATTGTTTTGCTGATTTGCTTCATTCCCCTTTTTAATAAAGTCATTATAATCGGCTTCTAATTTTTTTGAATCTGATCCGTTCACTATAGATTCTATTTCCTTTAAACGTGAATCGATTAAATCACTTTGACTTATTGCGATTGCCTTATTGTAATAGAAACGGGCACTGGGATACTCCTTACTATCAAAGGCTTTATTTCCTTTTTCAAGATTATCAGTAAACATTTTTTTATCGGCTTCGGTTAAACTTTCAGAAATGATCCGATCAATTTCCTTCAATTGTTGCTGTGGATAGATTTCCCAGCTCATAATATCGGAAGCACTTCTGTAATAGAACCTTGCAGAACTATAGTTCCTGGCCTTCATATCTAGATCCCCTTTGGATATCTTACTTTTGTAATCTTTCAATTTTTCGGCAGTAATTCCCAAATCGGTCATCTTATCACATGCAACTACTTGATTAATTGCATAATTATCACTTTTTTTGATTTTTAAAGCTTCCAGATAATTGAACCTTGCAACAGACCATTGAGAAATCTTAAAATTTTCGTCAGCAATTTTGATCTTTTCCGCAAATAAATTTTCGTCGGCAAGTAATTTTGTTTCAGCCAGTTTTTTTACATCCAAAGCCTCTAAAACTGCTTCAATTTCCTTAATTTTTATATTGGGATATGTGGGTACAGGATCTATGGTCGTAGCCTGTTGATAAAATTTCCTGGCTTCGGCATATTCATTCGATTTAAAAAGTTGGTCAGCCTTGGAAATAGCTTCGCCATAATTTTTCTGTTTCAATTCCAAGGCATCCTTTTCTGCTTGTAGTTTCATACGATCCTTTTCAGCCAATTGTATAATCTGCTCTGTTTCAGATATTTTAACACTAAGTTCAGAAGTAAATTTTATCTCCAGTGCTTTTTTAAAATTTGGAATGGCATCAGCATATTTTTTGGCAACAATACTTGCATCGCCCAAACCGATCAAACGATTATACTCCTGTTCGATTTTTTGTTTTTCGATTTCTGTTTTTGCCAAAAGCTGCTGCACATTTTCAATTTTGGAAAGGGCCACCTGATCAGATGGTTTATAAACCAGAGCCTCGTTGTAACGTTTAATTGCCTCAGAAAAATTTACATTTTTAACATTTTCGTCACCTATTGCCAGACTACGGCTATAAAGCTCAAGTTTTTTTGCATTTTCTTCCTGTTCTTTTGTAATAAGGCTTTCGGTATTAACAATACGTGCCAATATGGACTGATCGCCAGCTTTAATTGCTAATGCTGCTTTAAAATTGGAAATGGCTTCGGCGTATTTTTTTTGTCCCAAACTTTCATCTCCCAATGATACCAACCGGCTAAATTCGGCATCTTGTTTTGCTTTTTCTGTTTTCAGGGTGGCAATGCTAATTTCCGCTTTTGAGATTTTCGACAAAACATTTTGGTCACCTGGCTAAATCAATAAGGCAGCCTTAAAACTGGAAATCGCATCAGCATACCTCTGTTGACCAAGGTTTTGATCCCCGATAGCAACCAATCGGTTAAATTCGGCTCCAAGCTTTTCTTTTTCGTTCTTCTCATTTGCAAGAAGGTTTTCAGAATTGGATACCCGTGCCAGAACAGATGGATCGGCCGGCTTAATTACAAGCGCGGCTTTAAAACTGTTAATTGCTGCATCATATTTCGATTGACTTAAACTTTGATCGCCAAGCGATACAAGCCGTGCAAACTCAGCCTCCAACTTTGCCTTTTCGGTTTGGGCCAATTTCGCTAAATTTTCAGCCCTATTGATCCGTTCCAGTACAGTCGGTTCATTTGGTTTGATTGCCAAAGCACTATTATAACTTGTAATTGCCTCATTGAATTTTGATTGACCAATATACAGATCTCCTGAAGAAATCAATTGGTTGAATTCGGCATCCTGTTTCTTTTTTAACGATTGTTCCGCAGCCAACGCGTTTTCAACCTTTTTAAGAAGTGCCAAAGTTGCCTGATCGTCAGGTTTAATGATCAATGCACTTTTATAATTATTGATCGCTTCAACATATTTTAACTGGGTCGAATTTTCATTACCCAACGCAATTAACCTGCTAAATTCGCTTTCCTGTCTCTCGATTTCATTCTTGTTTTTTGCCAGCAAATTCTCAGCATTGCTAAGACGGGTCAAAGCTGTTGGTTCTGATGGCTTTATCTCCAAAGCCCCTTTAAAACTACCAACTGCCAATGTATATCTCGATTGACTTAAATACTGATCACCTAAAGTGATGAGCCGATTAAACTCGTTATCTAGTTTCGATTTTGCCGATTGCTCGCCAGCAAGCAAATTCTCAGCTTTATTCAATCGGGCTAAGGCTGTGGGATCGTCATTTTTAATATTAAGGGCCGATCTAAAATTACCTATTGCCAGATCATATTTTATTTGGGCGATATTCTCATCTCCCAACGCTATCAGCCGGTTAAATTCAGCTTGTTGTTTCTCTTTTTCTGAACGTTCTGCAGTAAGTAGGTTTTCAGCCTCGGAAATTCTGGCTATTGCTGGAGTATGATCAGGTTTGGCTTTTAATACGTCTTTATAAATAACAATTGCTTCGGCATATTTCAAACGTGGGAAATTCTCCTCTCCCAAAGCCATCAGTTTATTGATTTCGGCATCCAATTTGGCTTTATCACCCAAAATGGCATATTGCTTTTCAGCCTCAGCAAGCTTTGACATAGCGACAGGATCGTTTACCTTTATTTTTAAGGCACCCTTAAAATACTGCATTGCTTCATAGTATTTTGAATTCACGACGTTCTCATCACCCAAAGCGAGAAGCCTGTCAAATTCTGCCTTCATTTTGCCTTCGGCTTCCAAGTTCTTCAAGTCAACGGCCAATTCTTTTAGTTTTTCCTTTACGAATTTGTCGGAAGGTTTTATTTTCAGTGCTTCACCATAAACGCTTAAAGCAGTTGACAATTCATTCTTCTTCTCATATTCAAGGGCTTCTGCCATTTTTTGATCAAATTCCTTTTCGCTGGTATTTCTTGTTTCTGTGTTAATCTCATCCGAAATTGTCTGATCATCAATAAATAAACTCGAATCGAAATTATCAAGCGTACCATTGGGCGAATACGATATTTTTCCGACGGTCTGGCTCTCAAAGCTCAATTTAGCAGCCGATACTCTTTTATATAACGTCAATACAATCGGCAGTGGTGGAAAAATACTATCCTTTTCCCACACATCGCGGGGAATAACAGTCGAAACCTCCAATTGCTTGCCATAATAGCCTTCTTTAGAAATCAGTAACCGATAATCTTTAAAATATTCGAGTTCAAGGTCAAATTTCCCAGTCGATGTGACAACTATTTCTTTTTCGGGTTGATTTGTATCAAGGTTAATAACACTCACAGTTGTTCCGGTTGGATTGCCACTATCCAGTTTTACTCTACCCGGAATTTGAAAATTCCTATATTTCGCAGCAATAGCCGAAGAACGCCTCGATTGTCCGTAGGATTGGTAAGTTGCCGCAAAAAACGGATATATTAGTATGATTATTAACAGACGATAAAGCATAAATGGTTTTTTTGAAGAATCCTGAAAATAAATTTATCCTGACACAAAAAAACAAAAATACTTTTTTTTGACGATATGAAAACGTCTTAAGTCAAAATCGTTGTCGGAAACGAAAAATCGGTAAAATTTTGGGGTCGATTTCTCAAATTGGTATCGGATGATTCAGCCTGCTCTTTCTTATCCCATAGCTAAAGTAAAGCACCAGGCCGAAAACGAGCCAAATGCCAAAGCGCAGCCAATTTGTAATGCCTAACTCGCTCATCAAATATAAATTGGTGATTAGCCCAAGAACGGGAATCAACGACCATTTTAACCGGATGGCATTGAATGTGACTAGGATTGAAATAACAATAAAAAAAGAATAGGGTACTGCACGATCAGATTTAAGGAAATTGACCAGATTATTGATAGACAAGAATTCACTTGAAAAAACATTTATCCCTGAAAACATGAAAACTGAAAGGACCATAAGCCAGACCGGAAGTAAATAATATCGGCTATTAAAATAAGGCACTTTAAATCCCCGGTCATTTTCGTTCAATTTACCATATGGATTCAAAACCAAAATACCACCTGAAACCAGTACAAAAGCAAACAAAGTTCCTATGCTAGTAAGGTCGGTTACCTCTGTAAGGTTCATAAAAAGAGCAGGAATCGCTACAACGAAACCTGTAATGATAGTAGAAAAAGCAGGAGTCTTGTATTTTGGATGGATTTTACCAAACACCTTTGGCAACAATCCATCCCTACTCATACTCATCCATATGCGTGGCTGTCCCAATTGGAAGACCAATAACACGCTTGCCATTGCAATCACCGCACTTAATGCAATAATGCCCGACAACTGATTGAGTTTCAAGTATTCAAAAACAAAGGCCAACGGATCGCTTACACCCAATTTTTCGTATGAAACCATTCCTGTAAGAACCAGGCTTACCCCGACATAAAGGACCGTTGTAATAAGTAGCGACCAAAACATGGAAACGGGTATGTCCCGGCGTGGATTTTTACACTCCTCGGCAGTAGTGGAAATAGCATCGAAACCAATATAGGCAAAGAAAACACCTGAAACTCCTTTCAAAACACCGGTAAGGCCATTAGGAGCAAAAGGGTGCCAGTTTTCCGGATCAACATAAAATGCCCCTACACCAATCACCAAAAGTAAAATTCCGATTTTTAGCAAAACCATAATATTGTTGGCAACCTTTGATTCCCTGATTCCTACATAACAAATCCATGTAATTAACAGTACAATTCCCAGAGCAGGGATATCGGCAATCAAACGGAACTGTCCGATCTGTGGCGCGGATATCCAGGCATGGTAAGACTCCTGCAATGAAACGGTTAGGTTGTTCAAAAGTGAACCTCCCTTCATTAATTCAACAACCTGATCGTAGCCTCTTAAAGCTGACAAATAATCAGTTGTCAGATATGCGGGCAGATGAATACCCAACCCATCCAAAAGACCCGTAAAATAACCTGACCATGAAATGGCAACAGCAATATTTCCAATGGCGTATTCCATAATTAAATCCCAGCCGATGATCCAGGCCACCAATTCCCCAAAGCTGGCATAAGCATATGTGTAGGCACTTCCACTGATGGGAATGGAGGATGCAAATTCTGCATAGCACATCGCCGAAAGACCACATGCAAATGCAGTGAAAACAAATAACAACGAAACAGCAGGTCCACCGTCGGCAGCAGCATTTCCTATTGTGCTGAAAATCCCTGCTCCCACAATTGCAGCGACCCCCAGGGCTGTCAGGTCAAAGACAGTAAGGTTGCGCTTCATCTTTTCCCCACGCTCAGACAATAAATCAGCTTCCCGCATAATATGCAGGATAGATTTTTTACGTATCAGATTGGAGATTTTCAACAAATGCGGATTTCTTATATTTACAACTATTTATTAGACAATATTTTACCACTTATTCGAAGCAATTCAGTCTCTATTTGTTTTGCCTGGAACTGGGCAAGCAGCAAACTGTTCTCCGCTTCAAGTTGTTTAATCTGTATAAGTCTCAAATCAATATCGCTCATTTCACCCAAGCGATATTTTTCAAAAGCGATAAAGGTATTCTGTCGTGATATTTTAAGATTTTCTGATTCAAATTTGACAAGTTTCATGTTGGTCTGGTAGTTGTTGTAAAGTTGAAAAACCTGGGCTTCAATATCTTTTGTAACCTGCTGTAATTGAATTTTATTGTTTTCCTTCTGAATCAACGAATTAGCAATATTCCGCTTTCTGTTTAAACCATCAAATACTGAATATGAGAAACTGACCCCTACAACAGGTCCATGATTTTTGTAACTACTCGTTGTCCCAAAGTCATAATTTGAACGATTCAAATTGTAGTCTGTAAAGAAAGCAACGCTGGGATATTTAGGGGCATGAGTTAACCTGTAGTTAAATTCCCCTATTTCTGAATTCTGATTGGCCAATTCGATTTGGCCATTTGAAAGTGATAGCGATGAAACCAGCGATTGATAATCTGGTAACACCATAAAGGTGATGGTATCACTTACTTCATAATCATAAGCAGCATCGTAAACCAATAAATAATTAAGATCGGCTTTGGCGTTTTTCAAGGTGACCTGTTGACGCAGAAAAGCAGTGCTATCTGCGTTTAAATCGGTCAAAGATTGCAGATAAGCAAGTTCAGACGCAGAACCTATCTGAAACTTTCTCATAATCAACTCCTTACGTTTGTTAGAGAAATTAATCGCATCCTGAAGGACCTTTAACCTGTTTTTGTTCTGAATGATTGAATAGTAGGTAACAATAATTTCGGACAAAGTATTTTCAATCGCAACGCGTGAAGATGTTTCGCCCTGTCTTTGAAGCAAGGCCAGTTTGTCCTTTTGAATAAACATCTTAAAACCATCAAAAAGTGTCCAATCCAAGGCAGCTCCAAGTGCTAAGGCAGTCGTCCCTGCATTGTTGCTTTTTGTAACAGCACCTCCAACCGCTTCAGTTTCAGAAGTAATTATGCTTTTCCGCGCAGATCCACTAATTCCAACTGAAGGAAGCAAACCTGCATTCCCAATCGTATTGTTGTTTTTTGCTATTTCATTGTTATTCTTTGAAATCCGGATTGAATAATTTTTCTCAAGCCCGGTGGTAATTGCATCTTCAAGCGAAAGCCTTGCCTTTTGACTTTTGGCTTGAAAAGAGTTAAAGACCAATAAAAGAATTCCTATCGTTAAAATTCTCATAATTTGTAAATTGTCGATTGAAATTAAAACGGTCAAACTTAGACCGCAATCCGTATCATTCTTTTAATCTTCAAGATTCATTTCTAAATCTTCATGGTTATCCAACCTTCGGTGTCCCGAGATTAAGCTGTATAGGGCAGGAATTACATATAGAGTTAAAACCAGCGAAAACAATAAGCCTCCGATAATCGTAATCCCCATTGGCATACGGCTTTTGGCTGCAGCACCTAAAGCTAACGCAATGGGCAAAGCACCTAATCCTGTAGCAAGGCTTGTCATCAGAATGGGACGTAAACGCAATGTTGCAGCTTCAAGGACCGACTCGTTGAGTGATTTTCCCTGGTCTTTTTTCTGATTGGCAAATTCTACAATTAAAATACCATTCTTCGTAACAATCCCGATCAAAACAATGATACCGATCTCGCTAAAAATATTTAAAGTCTGATTAAAAATATATAGCGATAAAACAGCACCCGCCATGGCCAAGGGAACGGTCAACATCACAATTAACGGATCGCGATAACTCTCAAATTGGGCAGCCAATACCAGATAGATCAAAATCAACGTAAAAATAAAGGCATTGACCAAACTACTATTGCTTTCAGAAAAGTCACGCGAAGTTCCAGCCAGAGTTGTAGAAAAACTCTCACCCAATACCTCTTTCCCAATTTTCCGCATTTCGTCGATTCCCTGGCCAAGCGTTACCCCAACCGCAGGCTGAGCAGACACTGTTGCCGAAACGTACCTGTTGAAACGAAAAATCTGGGGTGGGTTGCTTTGGTTCGAAAGTTTCAATACATTATCCAACTGTATAATATTCCCTTTTGAATTTCGGATATAAATTGACGATAAATCATGTGGGTCGTTCCTGTTACTTCTTGTCGCTTCACCAATTACCTGATATTGTTTATCGCGCAAGATAAAGTAACCGTAACGTTGCTGACTAAAATACAATGATAAATTTTCGGCTACATCCCTTACTGTTACGCCCATTGCTTTTGCCCTATCACGATCTATCTCAACCCTAAGCTCGGGTTTATTGAATTTAAGGTCAACATCCACAACCTGGAAAGCCTTGTTTTCCTGCGCTTTATCCAAAAACTTAGGAAGGACTTCCTTTAACTGTGCAAAGTCGGGTGCAAGGATTACGAACTGTACAGGTAACCCTCCTCCTCTACGTGTTGTGGCAATTGTCTGTTCCTGAGTAGCATATGCCCTGGCAAAATTCATTTTCCGGAGCGTAATGTTTATATAATCGGCGATTTCCTGCTGAGTGCGCTTCCGTTCAGATGGTGGAACTAAGGTGATCCTTCCCATTCCTCCGTTTGAACCGCCACCGCCACCAGCAGAAGTTACTGCCATTAATGATTCTCTCTCAGGAATGGTATCCAAAAATTGAGCAATCTCTTTAACATATTGATCCATAGCCTCATAAGCTGTTCCTTCCGGTCCTGTCATGCTAACACGCACACGGCTCTTGTCTTCCATTGGTGCCAATTCAGATGGGATCTTTGACCCTACGATGAAAATAATTCCAACCGAAATTGCCATGATAAGAAATGCAATCCACCGGTGTGTAATAAATTTTCTTAACGAGCTGTTATATCCCTCGTTTAAACGTTCAAACTGCCTTTCGGACCAAAGGTACAACCGACTTTCGGAAGTGGACTTTTTCAACATCCTTGAGCACATCATTGGAGTCAATGTCAAAGAAACAAATGCTGAAATAATAACAGAACCAGCCACGGTTACCGCAAATTCACGGAATAACCTGCCAGTTAACCCACCAAGAAAAATAATGGGGAGGAATACTGCCGCCAGGGTAATTGTAGTTGAAATGATTGCAAAAATAATTTCCTCCGAGCCTTTATGGCCAGCGACCATTGGGTTTTCGCCTGCTTCGATTTTCTTGTATATATTTTCAAGAACAACAATGGCATCATCCACGACAAGTCCCGTTGCCAACACGACACCAAGCAAGGTAAGCAAATTGATCGTAAAGCCTGAAGCATACATCAGGAAAAAGGTACCAATCAGTGAAATAGGAATGGCCAGAACCGGAATAAGCGTTGTGCGCCATTGCCTCAGGAATACAAAAATTACCAGAACAACCAATGCAAATGCAAAAAAGATCGTCTCCTCAACTTCTGTAATCCCCTTTCTGATATTGACCGTATTATCATTTATCAACTTCGTATTAATATCGGCTGGAATCTCCTTTCTCAATTGTTCAAGTCGTTTATAAAACTCATCTGCAATTGCGATATGATTCGAACCTGGCTGAGGTTGGACAGAAAGAGCGATTTGCATAATACATCCATTACCCCTGTTTGCACTTCTCAGATTTTCCGCGTCAAGTCTGGCAACACCAACATCTTTTAGCCTGACTACTGCTCCGTTTTCCTCTTTTATAAGCAGGTTATTGAAATCGGTTTCAGAAGAAAGCCTTCCTAGTGTCCTGATTGTCAATTCTCTCTCATAACCTTCAATTCTACCGGAAGGCAACTCGACATTTTCACGCTGCAATGCCACTTTAACATCATTTGGTGAAATCTGAAAAGCAGTTAATTTTTCAGGATCAAGAAGTAACCGCATTGCATATTTTTTCTCACCAAAAAAACCAATACTACTTACCCCTGGTATTGTCTGTAATCTTTCTTTAAAAACATTGATCCCAAAATCGGTCAATTCAAGTAAACTTCGGGTATTGCTTTGAATAGAGAGGATCAATATGGCATCGGAATCGGCATCAGTTTTTGAGACTACCGGTGGATCGCAATCCTGTGGCAACTGGCGCATTGATCTTGAAACCCGGTCACGTACATCATTTGCAGCGGCCTCCATATCCTCATCGATGTTAAATTCAACAGAGATTGAACTCCTTCCATCGCTGCTTGAAGAAGTAAGTGTACGGATACCTGCAATACCGTTGATCGATTCTTCTAGGATTTCTGTAATCTGAGTAGAAATTACGTCGGCGTTAGCACCGACATAGGAAGTTGAAACCGTAATAATCGGAGGATCAACACTGGGGAATTCCCTTAATCCCAATTTGTAAAACCCGACAGCACCGAACAAAACGATCACTATCGATAGTACCGATGAAAAAACTGGTCGTTTGATGCTAAAAGAAGCAATATTCATTTCTTATGATGCTAATGTTTTGTGATTACCTGGCAATTTTGGCCCTAATAGGCATACCCTCTTTAACCTGAAGCAATCCACTGGTTACCAATGTATCTCCAACAGAAAGGCCTTCAACTATTTCGACCTCGGTTTCGGTCCTGATTCCTGTGGTAACTTTTGTTTCACGAACCTTACCTTTCTTTACAACATAAACCTGTTCGCCATTAATGATGGGTACGATTGCTCTGGCTGTAATAAAAATTGTCTGCTTTCCAGGAAAAAGGTTTAGTTTAATTGAAACAAAAGAACCCGGAAATAAACTTCTGTCGGAATTTGGTGCCAGGGCCCTAATGCGTATTGAACGGGTGGAAGCATCAATCTTTGACTCAAGTGCATATATTTTGGCCGAATAGGTACGATCTAATCCTTCAACCGTAAACTTAATTTCCATATTTTCGACCAGGTTTTGTTTGTATTTCTCAGGTATTGAGAATTCTATTTTAATCGGATCGATTTGTTGAAGGGAAGTGATTACGGTACTGTTGGTTACAAAGGACCCCTCACTAACCATACGCAACCCAGCTATCCCATCAAAAGGTGCAAGTAGTTCGGTTTTGGAAATCTGGGCATACAGTAAATCCTGTTCTGCAACCAGCGTATATAACCCATTCTCTGAGGTTTCGTACTCTTCGGTGCTGATCCCGTTTAATTTAAGCAACTCTTTCTTACGCTCCACCTCTTTCTTTTTCAATTCGATCTGTAGTTTGTTCTTTTTCAGGTTAGCCTGCAAATCGGCATCAAACATTTTGACCAGAAGTTCACCCTTTTTCACCTTAGTCCCTTCATTAAAGAGGATTTTCGTCACCTTGGCAGAAATTTCAGGACGCACATCAATTTGTTCGTTGGCAAGTAAAGACCCTGTATAAGAATAGGACAAATCTTTTGATGACAACTTTATTACTGATCCATCCACGGTTAAGGACGCTACTCTGGGGGCTTTTCCTGAATCCTTGTTATTTTCTTTTCCATCTGAGCAGGAAAAGAATGAAAAGAGACCTGCGATCAACAGGTTGGCAATTAGTTTGTGCATTTTTAATATTAGTTTAAGGACACAAATTAAAACAAATTATTAAAGCTATAGACTTTACAATTGATTATTGGTTTAAAGAATGAGGAAATAAACTGTAAAATAAAAGAAGGAAGGGTATCAACCCTTCCTTCTTTTATTTTACAGGAGCATAAAAACACCTGATTGGTGAATTAATTTTTCCTTCGGTGACAAGTTTTTTGATGGCTTTGTCAACCTCTTTTTTGTCGATGCCTGTGGCATCGGCAATTTCGCCTCCTTTAAGTGGTTTGTCAGCTTTTTCGAGTGCCTGAAATACGATGTCTTTTGTTTCCATAACTAATTGATTAATTGATTTATATTAAGAATGAATGCTTCTGGCTTCTGGCTACTGGCAACTGGCTACTGGCGGCTGGCTACTGCAGCTAGCGGCTGGAACTTCATAATTTTGATAGTCGGTTTAATAAAAAATGATCGGCTAAGACAATGGCAGCCATGGCTTCAACAATTGGGACAGCACGGGGTAAAACACATGGGTCGTGCCGACCTTTTGGATTGATGGTTGTCTCGTTTTCATTTTTATCAATTGTCTTTTGCTCCTTTAAAAGGGTTGCTATGGGTTTAAATGCAACCCGCCAGTAAATATCCTGGCCATTGCTTATCCCACCCTGAATGCCTCCTGAATGATTGGTTAGGGTGGAAATTTTGTCTTCACTTTTGATGAAAATATCATTGTGCTGTGAACCAGATAGTTCAGTCCCGGCAAAACCAGAGCCGTATTCAAAACCTTTAACTGCGTTAATACCAAGCATGGCATGTCCCAGATCGGCATGAAGTTTATTAAAGACTGGCTCGCCCCATCCCGCAGGAACACCTGTAATCAATCCACTGACAACTCCCCCCACTGTATCATGATTTCTGCCAGCTTCTTCAATCCTCGAAATCATTTTTAGTGAAGTTACCGGATCGGGGCATCTGACAATGGTTGATTCAGTTAGCGAAAGGTCAAGTTCCTGATAGGCTTTTGTCAAGGCAATTTCTCCTACCTGAGAGACCCATGCGTTTATCTTAATTCCCTGACTTGATAGCAATTGCTTTGCGATTGCCCCGGCAACGACCCTGGCAATGGTTTCGCGCGCCGATGAGCGCCCGCCTCCACGGTGATCGCGGACCCCATATTTCAGGTCATAAGTATAATCGGCATGAGAAGGGCGGTAAACATCCTTTAAATCATTATAATCTGCCGAATGGTGGTCTTTATTCCTGATGATAAACCCGATAGGTGTACCTGTAGTTTCCCCGTCAAAAATGCCTGAAAGGAATTCAACCTGATCAGTTTCATTCCTTTGGGTAGTTATGTGCGACTGCCCTGGTTTGCGCCGGTCCAAATCCTGCTGAACAAGTTCAAGGTCAACTTTTAATCCGGCAGGGCAACCGTCAATAATGCCACCAATTGCTGCACCATGTGATTCACCAAAAGAGGTCAGTCGGAAAACCCTTCCTAATGTATTCATAGATAAATAATTCGTTTAATAAAAAACAAACCCGAAGGTTTCACTTCGGGTTTATAAAAGTAAGCTATTTAAATTAAATCCTATTAATCATGAGGAAATTTTAGCAACAACCACAACCCGAAGATTTTTCATCGCCACAGCCACATTCTTCAGTTTCGCAACCGCCATCACCACAATTGCTGCCACAACTACTTCCACAACCACAACCACTACTGTAAGCAGCACTTAACTCTTCGGGAGTTGCATCGCGAACTTCGAGAACTTCGCCTGTAAAATAGAGGTCTTCACCAGCTAAAGCGTGGTTAAAATCCATCTGTACAGTG